>DATJFA010000395.1:0-6579 GCA_035496015.1 Terriglobales bacterium
GCTTCCACAGTGAACTGCAAAAGAATATCGTGCCGGTTTACGCCAGCGCCATGCACAGGCCGATTTCGCGAGCGCGCTCGGTTACAGTTGCCAGTTGTCAGTTGCCCGCGGCTGTCAGCCGTCAGCTATCAGTTGCCGATCCCAGACGGCCTGTCCATCGGGTGAGTCGTTAGCTGCGCAAGCGCCAGGTCCAGCCAGCGGTTGACCCGGCTGGGAGTTAACGGTAACTGCAAAAGCTGAGCACTGCCGACTGGCCACTGACCCCTGCCTTATAATCTAGACGTTGGCAGCCGGACCGGACGGCCGCTCCTGCAGCCTTTCGGGGCGGGCAGGGGAGGAAAGTCCGAACTCCGCAGAGCAGTGTGCCGGATAACATCCGGGAGGCCGGGTTCAAGCCCGGCCGACGGAAAGTGCCACAGAAAACATACCGCCCGGGCCGCAAGGCCGGGGTAAGGGTGAAAAGGTGCGGTAAGAGCGCACCGCCGCGACAGTAATGCCACGGGCAGGGCAAACCCCACACGGAGCAAGACCAAATAGGGGAGGAGCGCCGCCTTCGGGCGGTTCGCGTGCCGGCTCGGCGCGCCACAACTCCCGGGTAGGTCGCTAGAGCCGCACAGCAATGTGCGGCCCAGAGGAATGGCCGTCCTGCCGGGGCGACCCGGCAGACAGAATTCGGCTTATAGGTCCGGCTGCCAATTACTTCAGGCAAGGTCCTTCGCTGCGCTCAGGATTTCGGCTGGCGGCTCAGACGCCGCCAAAGCGCCTCAACTTACAGGTCCGGCTGCCAATACTCCTTTGTTTTCAAATACCGCACGTAAGTTTTTGGGACAACATTTCCCAAACGACTTCAAAACCCCCAAGCCACGCTCCGCATCGCCGGACCCCCCAGGCCGCTAACCGCGGTTTTTTCCCTTCCCATTTATCTCGCAACAAACGTCGAGGTATGCGTGCCGCTCTGGCCTTGAAAGTTCAGCGACAGGATCGTCACTCCTTGGCCGTCCCGTGTCGTATTAATATTCACCGTAACCGTGTTCTGAGGTTGGCTTGCAAGATCCACTGTCAACTGATTCTCGCCTTTTACAACCATATCTAAGGGAACATTCGCGTGATTGTCCCATTGGCCGACCCATTGCCCATTTACCTTCACCGTCACCGGAACCTTGGCGTAGTTCGTCAGGTCAAGCACGTATTTGTCTGTCGCTCGAGGTCCATTTGGTTGTTGTGCGGCGTTTGGAGATGCAGATGTCTGCTGCGTAGACGTCGTGGCGCTTTGCCCCTCGCCAGGTGTTGAAGCAGCAGGTGGGTTCTGTTGCTCCGACGATGCCTTCTTCTGCTTCGAGCACGCGGGTAGAGCGACCAGCAAAGCCACCAAAATGGAGAAAACCGCGATTTTCGCTAGGGTCATGGCGACCTCCCATTCAGATGCAACTCGCGATTTGGCTATATTGGGCCGGGGATTATAACGCTGGTTGGCGTTAGATGCTAATCGCCCTCGCCTGCACCATTTTTGAGGCGATTGAAACTTCTTGTCCACTCATTTCCTGATCCAAATACCGAAAAGATTGTAGAGAATTTCCTTGACTCAGCCCGACAGCCGCGGGCTGAGTCAAATGGCAAACAACTGGTTCTTCGCTTCATGGCGCGGCCGGCGCAGTGGAGCCCTCAGCGGGGCCGAAGAACACGAGAACCGCGAGACGTTGAATGACGTCATAGAAGCGGTGGTCCATGCGCGCGGGAATGAAGATGATCGTGCCCGGGTCCACATCGAAGGTTTTGACCACTCCATCGGTCTGAGTCCTCATTTTCGCCCGCCCGCTCGCCACGTAGTACACCTCATCCTCGTGGTGGGGTGTCTGATTATCTGTGGCACCCGCCTCAAGCACATAAAGTCCAACGCTGAGTGACGGCACTCGCAGAAATTCAAGGTACGGCTTGTCGGACTTGGAGAGCATTTGGGAGAAGTCGAAAACGTTCGCGTGCATGGAGAACCCCTGAGAATTGCCACAGTAGCACAAAAACGGCACCTCTTAGCCCGCAGAGCAGGGGGTTCTTAATTGGCCGATACAACGCTGCCCGCACCGATGCTATACTGCGCGGCCATCCGGAGGTTCTATGAGAATTGCGATTGCCGCCACTGCTCTGATGATTTTTGCTGTGGTTCTGGCCGGCAGAGCGGCGGAGCAGACATCCACCGTGCGAGGGTACGTGCTCGACTCGGCATGCGCGTTCACCAAAAGCCTGGACAAGCCGGTGAGCCGGGCCTGCGCGCTGGCGTGCGCCAAGGGCGGCTCGCCGCTGGTGATTCTTGGCGACGACGGAAACATTTACTGGCCTATCTCCAGCGCCACACCTGCCGCCGGCCAGAACCCGAGATTGCTCAAGTTCGCCGGCGAGAGGGTCACGGCCAGCGGCAAGATTTTCCAGCGCGGCGGATCCCGAGCCATCGTCCTCGAAAAGATCGCGCCGGAAGCCACGAAATAGCATCCTAAGCCGCCGCCGATCTTTGCCTGCGTTGACAATGAGTCCGCTCGGGTGTGTAATGGCCCGCGTTTAGCGACCCGCGCGCTGTCCTTCTTTTTCCGGCCCACGCTTTGCCGGCCCTCGTTTTCCAGCAAAAAGAGAACGGAGCACTCACTATGAAAACTTCTGTGTGGTGTATTTTCGGTTTGCTGCTGCTGACCATTCCCGCCTGGCCGCAGAACAAGGGCACCGCCGCTACAGAGAAGGCTGTTGCCGCTTTGGAGCAGCAATGGCTCAAGGCGCAGCAGACGAGCAACCCTGACCTGATCGAGCCGCTTTTGGCCGACCGCTTCATCGAGACCACCAGCGACGGCAAGACGATGGGCAAAGCCGAAGCGCTGGCCGGAACCAAAGCTGCCAAGTACGAGAGCGCCGAGTACGGCGATGTGAAGGTATCGGTGTTCGGTAATACGGCCATCGCCACCGGGGAGTTCAGAGGCAAGGGAACAGACGAGAACGGCAAACCGATAGCGTCACCTGAGCGGTGGACGGACACTTGGGTGAAGATGCCCAACGGCAAGTGGCAGTGCGTTGCCAGCCACGCCTCGCTTGTAAAAATGTGAACGAGAAAGGCGGCGTAGCAGCGCCGCCGGCGACTGGACGCGCCAGTCAGCGCCTTAGAATTTCGGGCTTGACTGCACCGTTTTTAGGGCAGACAATGCCAGCCCGCAGAAGGTTTGCCGTCCCTTTCTGCAGCGGACCCATGCAGTTCCACTCACTGGAGGAGCTATGGCACATACCAATCGCGGCCGAGTCATTTTGGGTGGTTTGCTGGCAGGGCTGATCATCAACATTGTCGAGTTCGTCACTAACGGGGTTGTCCTGAAAGACACGTGGGCTCAGATAATGCAGGGGATGGGCAAGTCGGGGCAGTTGCCGGCAAGTTCCATCGCGCTGTTTAACCTCGGGGGATTTCTCGCGGGCATCGCCGCAGTCTGGCTGTACGCGGCGATCCGAACGCGCTACGGCGCCGGACCGGGCACTGCGATTCGCGCCGGATTTGCCGCCTGGGCGCTCACTTCGTTTCTGCCTGCTCTGGGAAATTACGCGGCCGGGATACTTCCTACCCGGGTACTCGTAATCACGGCGCTCGTTTCCTTGGCCGACATCGTGGTAGGCACGCTGGCCGGCGCCTGGCTGTATAAGGAAGAAGCGGTGGCGATTTCGCGCTCGGCTGCGGCGTAATCGGGGGACATGCAGAAGAAAGGCGTGCGCTAGCACGCCTTTTTTAGTTCTTGATCAACCCGGCGGAGGAAGGCACCAGAAGCGGGGTGCAACGTCTAAAAGGAAACGGTGATCTCGTTAGGGTTGCTCTTGGCGGTCGCGGCCGGCGGAGGCGTTTTTGCCACACAGTTGCGGGACGCTGAAGCCGTGGCAGGCTTGGTCTGTGAAGGTGCCCCACCGGAAGTAGTTGTGCAGAGCGCCGGACCACCTATGACCGAGCTGATGGCGATCGACGAGCGTCCTGGCGCCCCCTTACGCGTTCTAGACCGGTAAGAGCGCGCATGCCTTGCGCTGTGGTTGGTACCAGGCGGATAAGAAAACTGGCTCTGAGTCTTGGACAATCCCTGCTGGATATTCCCACCGAGCGCCCTGGCCACACTGCCTGATATCCCGGAATTGGCGTGCATGATGGCGGATTCGGCCACTGCCTGGGCGCGAACCGCAGGACAAACTGCCGCGCACAAGATAGCTAGCGTCAACCCGGCAAAAATGCGGTTGGTCATATGCCGCCCTTCACCCGGCGAAAGTATACCTCAGGAAGCGGAGAATGGCGCCGGTGCATGGCGAGGGACTGGGGGAGCCCCTAGCCCGAAGAGCTGCGGCAAGCGACTGAGTACAAACAGTTTAGAAGGAGGGGAAAGTTTCCTATTGAAATATTTAGCAAATTAGCTAAATATATAGAAGTGAAGGCGATGGCAAGAGTGTTCAAAGCCCTGGCCGACCCCACCCGCCGGCAGATTTTGCAGGAACTGAAGGAATCGGAGATGGCGGCAGGCGAAATCGCGGCCCGGTTCGAGATATCCGGCCCCTCCATTTCGCGCCATCTCGCCATCCTTAAATCGGCGGACCTGGTGAGCGACCGCCGCTCCGGCAATCACATTCTGTACCGCCTGGAGGCGCACAACCTGGCCAACGCGGTAGGGGATTTTCTGAGCGCGATTTGTCCGACGCAGGTGATGCAGCAACAAAAAATCCGCGGCCGGAGGCGAACATGAAAGTGGCGATCACGGGGGCTTCCGGATTTGTGGGCAGCCATTTGGCACAAGCCCTGCTGGCGCGCGGGCATGAAGTTGTGGCAGTGGCCAGGGGCATTCGCACAAGCGAACTGGGACTGAGTTCCACCAGGCTGACTTGGTTCGCCAGCGACGTGAGCGATGCCGGGCAATTGACGCGGGCGTTTCAGGGGTGTGATGCGGTTGCGCACTGCGCCGGAATCAACCGCGAAATCGGCGACCAGACCTACGAAAAGGTTCACGTTAGCGGGACGAGAAACGTCGTGGACGGGGCTCGCGCCGCGGGGGTGCCCAAGCTTGCCATGCTGAGCTTTCTGCGCGCCCGGCCGAACTGCGGCTCGGCCTACCACGAATCGAAGTGGGCCGCCGAAGAAATAGTGCGGAATTCGGGCCTGGACTACACCGTCATCAAGGCCGGCATGATCTACGGATTGGGCGATCACATGCTCGACCACCTCACCAAAAGCCTGAACACGCTGCCGTTCTTTGCCACCGTCGGCATGCACGAGCTGCCGATTCGGCCCTTGGCCATCGAGGATCTGGTTCGCCTGTTGTGCGCGGCGCTGGTCGAAGGCAGCATGAGGCGAAGCACAATAGGGGTTACCGGCCCAGAAGAGCTGCGCCTGAGCGAAGCCGCGCGGCGGGTTGCGCGCGTGCTCGGCAGGCACATTTACGTGTTCCCTGCGCCGGTATGGTTCCACGGCATCTTCGCGCGCGTGCTGGAGCGGGCGATGAAAGTTCCTCTGGTGGCGAGAGCGCAGGTGCGCATTTTGGCGGAGGGCGTAGTCGCGCCCGAACCGCCGGCGCCCGCACCTCCACCAGAACTCGCGCCCAGGCTTTATCTCAGCGACGAGCAAATTCGCCAGGGCTTGCCTCATCGCCTGAAGTTCGGCCTGGAAGATCTGCGCTGCTGCGCGTCTTGACGCCACCGCGCAGCCGCTAAGCCGAAGCCCGCATCGCTGCACAGGAACAGGATGCGCCTCGGTGGGTAGTGGTCGAGCTTCATACCCAATGGCCCGTTTTTCTAAGCCCTACTTTCAGGGAGTTGTCGGGAGGGTAAGAGTTACAGCCACGCCGGAAGTTCATCCGATATATTGACCTCAAGCAGCAGTAGTTTGCGTCACCGCGGTATCTGCACCGCAGCTGTGACCTGCGTCACAGCCTGAATCTACAGGAGATGTCAAAGTGCCGCCGAGGGGAAGCTATGCTGCAGGACCTCCCACGCCTGGTACAGCGTACGCTTGTGCTGGTACAAGTTAGCGAGGAACTCTGCAGCGGTTCGATGCGGACCATTCAAAGAAGTAAGCGCCTCCTTGAAACCATTGACGCTGAGCGCGGCTCGCAGCAGAATGCACAACCTCCTAGGCGATCCCAACCAGCAAAGCTAGACTCTCCCGGGTGCAGGAAAAATCAATAAATGGGGGACCGCTGACTCGGCCGCGTTCAAGACTCCTCATACCTGCCGTGATAAAACGCCGCCCTGATGGCACGGGCGAAGCGAAGCTCAAAGAGGCTGGACCGGGCGCTTCAGCTTAGGCCTGACCAAACACAGCCGGCTGTCAATACTTTGCGTAAGCAGCATTCATTTTTGGCCGCGGCTTGCTGTTGATGTAAGCCGCCACATCGTAGGCTTCCTGCGGAGTGAGGGTGCCAGGCGCGTTCTGCGGCATGTTGTACTGCACAAAGGCGGCCATTTTGTCCGCGCGATTCAGTCCCGCTCCCTCGTTAAACGATCCCGGCCCCCAGAGAGGCGGCAGGATAGGAGGAACTCCGGCGCCGTCGGCGCCATGGCACGCTGCACACTCCTTTGCATAAATCGCGG
>DATJFA010000396.1:0-11520 GCA_035496015.1 Terriglobales bacterium
GGACATTCTGAAGGACGCTGTGGGCGCCGATGTGGCGCTGGTGGAGACCGTGGCCCACACTCAGGCCGCGCTGCACTTCTATCCTGACGCTGACGTCATCTGCGACGTTGGCGGCCAGGACATTAAGATCATCATCCTCAAAGATGGCCGGGTAAAAGATTTCAAGCTCAACACCCAGTGCTCCGCCGGCAACGGCTACTTCCTGCAGGGCACCTGCGAGAGCTTCGGCTTCAAGGTGGAGGAGTTTGCCGACATCGCCTTTGCCGCCAAGGGCTACCCGCAATTCGGCTACGGCTGCGCCGTGTTCATGCAATCCGACATTGTGGATTTCCAGCGCCAGGGCTGGAAGCCGGAAGAGATCATGGCCGGGCTGTGCAACGTGCTGCCCAAGAACATCTGGCTGTACGTTTCGCAGATCCCCAATCTCTCCGCCATCGGGCGCAAATTCATCCTGCAGGGCGGCACCCAGCACAATCTGGCGGCGGTGAAGTCGCAGGTGGACTTTATCGAGTCGCGCTTCAAGGGCAAGGAAGTACAGGCGGAAGTGATCGTCCACCAGCACTGCGGCGAAGCCGGCGCCATCGGCTGCGCCTTCGAGGCCGTCCGCCTGTGGGAGAACGGCATGCAGACCGAATTTATCGGCCTGGATGGCGTGGCTTCCATCAGCTTCACCACCACGCGCAACGAGAACACGCGCTGCTACTTCTGCAAGAACAAGTGCCTGCGCACGTTCATTGACGTCAAGACCGTATCACCCAACCCGAACTACAAGCCGCCTTCGAAGACCAAGGTCCCGCTGGCCGAGGGCGCGCAGCGGCTCATCATCGCCACCTGCGAAAAGGGAACGGTGGAGAACGTGGACGAGATGCGCGTCATCAAGGGCAACATTGACGCCATCAAAAAAGAAAACCCCAACCTGGTGGAAGTGGCGGCCAAGGCGGCATTCAAGGATTACGAGCCGCCGCTCGTGGCCGACCCCCTGCCCAAGTTCGCCATCACTTCGGCGCAGAAGAAGCGCATTGAGCTGATGAAGAAGCGCGCCGCGCTCAAGATCGGCATGCCCAAGGCCCTCAACATGTATTCCTGCGGGCCCTTCTTCACCGCCTACTTCCAGTCGCTCGGCCTGAAAGCGGAGAACCTGTTCTGGTCCGACTACACCAACGAGCAGCTTTACAAGGAAGGCGCTAAGCGCGGCGCTATTGACCCCTGTTTTCCCTCCAAGGTCGGCATACCGCACGTGCACAACCTGCTTTACGTGGTGCACCCCAAGAAGCAGCTCGACATCATCTTCTTCCCGATGATTGATTCGCTGCCCACCTTCCTGAAGCACACCCAGGCTAGCCGCGCCTGTCCCACCGTGACCGCCACGCCGGCCTCGGTCAAGGCGGCGTTCACCAAGGAAGCGGACCTGTTCAAGGAGAAGGGCGTCATCTGGAAGGACACGCTCATTGCTCTCGACTCGGCTAAGATCGCTCATCGGCAAATGTTTGACGACTGGAAGGATATCCTGGGCCTCAGCGAGGAAGAGAACTATCGCGCCGTAGAGCAGGGCTTAAAGGCGCTGGACAAATTTTCTGATGACATCATGCGCAACCAGGCCCGCGAAGTCCTCAAGAAACTCGAAGCCGAGGATCGCCTGGGCATCGTGCTCCTGGGCCGGCCTTATCACCACGACCCCGGCATCAACCACGAAATCTTGGAGGAATTCCAGAAGCTGGGCTACCCAGTCTTCTCCCAGGATTCTCTGCCCATAGATGACGAGATTATCTGGAAGCTGTTCGGCGACGAGGTCAAGGCCGGCATTATTCAGCATCCCCTGGATGTCACCGATGCTTGGAAAAATTCGTACTCGGAGAACACGTCGCGCAAGGTGTGGTCGGCCAAGTACGTGGGCCGGCATCCCAACCTGGTGGCGCTGGAGCTCTCCAGCTTCAAGTGCGGCCACGACGCGCCCATCTATACCGTGATCGAAGAGGTAGTCGAGCACACGGGCACGCCCTACTTCTGCTTCAAGGACATTGACGAGAACAAGCCCAGCGGCTCCATCAAGATCCGCGTGGAGACCATCGGTTATTTCTTAAAGCGCTACCGCGAAGATATGGTGCGCGACCGGCAGAAGCGCGTGGCCATTGACGAGCAGCTTAAGAAGTTTGAGGAGCAATTGCGCCAGGAGCTGGCCATCGCCGAGAAATACAAGAACGTGGAGCGGCCGCAGGCGCCCGCTGATGGGCTGGTGCAGATCGGCAATGTGCCGCTGAGCGAACCGGCTCAATCGAACGAACTGGTCGAAATGAGCGGCGACTAGCTCTTAAGCCTTGGGCCATGGGTGATGTCGAGATAAAGGCCCGGCGGCCACGCCGGGCCTTTTCATTCCACGGCCAACGTTGTCATCCTGAGCGCAGCGAAGGACCTGCTTTTCGGCCGATGTCGGCAAACCGCCGGTTCGGTACAATAGTGCCATGCTGATGGAAGCCGACAAGGTGATGTTCGAGATTTACCGCGAGACTGCCTACACCGGTAAATACCGTGTGGTGTACTTCACCGAACTCAATGAGGCCAACAAGGAATACGAAATCAACCGCGCCCTCTCCGGCGAGCACTTTTACGATGGCTTCATCAAGAATTTCCGCAAGGAAGAGGCCAAGGACCGCATTGACGGCCTGCTCAAGCGCCTCAACGAAGGCGAAAAGCTCACCCCGGCCGATGTGGAGCGGGAGCTGGCGCCGTACATTCCGGAATCGAGCAATTAGCAGTTAGCCCCTCAGCCCGCATTGAGGCGAGGCTCTGCCCCGCCCAGGACGGGGCAAAGCCCCGTCCCCACACAGGCAATGCCAACTGCTAAGTGCTTGTTCTACTTAAACTTTGCTGGATCTGAAGCAGCCTGCGGTATAATCCATCCACCTATGGCGAGCGTACCCGGGACAGAACCCAAGGCCCCCGGCATGGTGCCGGACGAACTGAAATCAGAGCCCCGTTCCAAGGGCATAGTCACTCCTCGCAAGAAAAAGCCTAAAGAACTGGCGGTCATCACGGAGTGCTGCACCGGCTGCGCGGGTTCGCCCGCCTGCGTCGAGTACTGCCCGGTGGAAGACTGCATGTTCTGGGTGCCGGATGAGGACCACCCTCCCTTCGGCCGCATCCAGGTGGATCCCATCCTGTGCATCGGCTGCAAGAAGTGCACCAGCAAGGGTCCGGACGGCTCCTTCCTCGACGGCTGCCCCTGGGATGCCATCGCCATGGTGGACACCACTGAGGTGGAAAAAGAAGTCGGCGTGATGACCTACTGACCCAATGGGAATTGATGATTGTCGATTGACGATTTGGGATACTTGAGAATTCAGTGTGCTCCCGAGCAGGAATTTCGAATGCAATTCTTCAATCGAAAATCGTCAATCAACAATAGACTTGCGGGTGTCCCACATTTGCATTCATGTAGCCTGTCTCTTTGCCCACCTGTGACGACCAAAGGCGGGTCATCTGTAGGCTTAATCTCGAACGAGCAGTGTTCCTCTCCAGCTTTCCTGGAATTCACATCCGGCATCTAAGCGAGAGATACGGGCAGCTGGGACGCGGGCAGGCGCCAGATGCTGGCCCGCGAATCTCACTCATGCCGCCGGCTCCCTACAAGCGGGGCAGCATTATGCTCGCCTCCATCGTTGCCCTGATTGTGGTTTTCATTCTGGCAGGCTTCTGGCTCCGCTACCACAAGACGGCGCCCACGCCTTCCATGAAGGGAACGCCGCCTGCCGTCCAGTAGTCAGGAGTCACTAGTCAGGAGTCGGTCGACTTGGGCGCAGGAAGGTGAAGAGTGTCCAGCAGGAGTATTCGCTGACTCCTGAGACCTGACTCCCGACTACTGGTTTTCCGCCCTTTGCCGGATGGCATGCTCGGTCAGGATCGCCTGCTGACGGATGCGGTCGGGCAGCCCTGGTTGCTCGTGCTCGTAACGCACGACGGCGGGCAGATCGTCTGGCGTACCGACCACGTACAGGGCACGCAATGCCTCCCAAACCTGGCTTTCGCCGGGATCAACCACTGCCAGCAGCGCGCCGGCTGCTACCTCGGCTCCACGCGGCAGGTTTACCTCGGCCACCCGACCGGTGAGAGGGGAACGAGCTTCCACGGTCTGGCTGCCGCTCTCGACCTTGGCGATGAGCCCGCCTTCGCGCACCGCCGTGCCCGGCTTGGCCGTGTCGGTCAGCTTCCCGGCCGCTGGCGCGACCACGTTTGCCGACTGCAGCAGAGAGACAATTTGCGGCCGCCCGGTAGCGTCTCCGAATCGCACCAGGGCCAGGGCAGCGTTGCCCCGCACCATCAGCGCCGGATCCTGCAGCATTTTCACGAGCGTTTGGTGAAATTCCGGCACGGTGGTGTTCTGCCCCATGGCCCAGGCGTCGGTGTTCCGTATCTCCACCGAAGGATTGCCCGCCAGCGCCACCATGTCTGCATAGTACTTTTTCGCGACCGGATCATTGCGCGACATGCGCTCTGAAAGCTGCACCAGCGCGTGCTGGATGTGGCGCGGCTTGTTGACGTCGTGCAAGTACTCGTTCAACTTGGCATCGGAGAGCTGGCGGCCAAACCAGGTGCTCCACCAGAACAGGAAGGGCATGAGCACGATCAGCCAGGCAACGCCGAAGAACAGCAGCCGCGTGCGGAACGACATACGCGGGCGCTGGGGGCGCGGCGAGCCCGGATCGGACTCCGTTTCCGGCGGCATCTGGGGAGGTTGAGTGCTCATGGGGAGGCCTACGCCGGCCGCGCCTCTTCCAGCACGTCGGCGTCGAGCACGCGATCCTGCTCCAGGTAATGCGAAACCGCGTACTGCGCCAGCAACGGCGTCTGCAGCCGGATTTCCGCTCCCATCCACTCGCCCTTGCCGTGGGGTGTGCCTTGAGGATGGCGGCAGGGTCCGCTGCTGCCAAACTGCGGCCCGAAGGCGGCGCTCTGGATCTGGTCGAACTGACGCAACCCGCGCCAGGCCTCGTCCCCGCGCGTCCCAGAAATATCAATTTTCAAGCGGACAACAGACATTTTTGAATCCTCAAATCATACGCCCCGCTCGCCACTACCGCGGGGGCAGCGAAGTGACCAGCGAACCGGCAGCGTATATGCGGTAAAGCATCACGTAAATGACCACGCCGGTAATGGAAACGTACAGCCACACGGGAAATGTCCAGCGCGCGATGGCGCGGTGGCGGTCGAAGGTGCCGCGCCAGGCCCGCGCCAGGGTGATGATCACCAGCGGCACAATTATCGCGGCCAGGATGGTGTGCGTGATCAGAATAGAGAAATATACTGGCCGCACCAAACCTTGCCCCTGGAAGTGAATCACGCCGGCGTGGGCGTGATAGTAGAGATAGCAAACCAAAAACAGGCTGGAAGCCACCACCGCGGCAATCATGCAGGCACGGTGCGCGGCCACCCGGCCGCGCTTAATCAGGCCCCGCCCGGTCACAATCAGCACCGCGCTGGCGCCGTTGAGCGTGGCATTGATGGCCGGAAATGCGGTGTAGTCGAACATGGAGCTGAGTTCGGGTAGAGACGTAATTAATTACGTCTCTACAAGGAGTTTAATTTGCCTCATGCTGCCGGCTTGGTGGTGCGCCGGTTGGCCATCAAGAACGCCAGCCCGAACATGGCCGCCGTGAACAGTCCCAGGATCAGAAGCGATGTGCTTACCGAAAAATCCAGCGAGCCGCTCCCCGGGAAGAGTAATCCCCGCAGCGCTTCCACGCCATAGGTCAAAGGGTTCAAGCGCATCAGCCAGCGCAACCATCCCGAAGCGCCCGATAAAGGAAACAGCGCACCTGAAAGCAGCCACAGCGGAATCAAAAAGAGATTGATAATGGCATGGAACGCCTGCGTCGAATCCATGGGCCAGGCAATGGCGAAGCCCAGCGCGGTCAGCGAAAACGAAACCAGGAACACGGTCAGCACCAGGAGGCCGAATTGCGCCACGCCAAAATGCACCCCGATAGCCGGCGCGAACACCAGGAAAATCAGCCCCTGAGCCGCCGCCAGCGTGGATCCGCCCAGCACCTTGCCCAGCACAATGGCGGAGCGCCGCACCGGCGCCACCAGCACGGAAAGCAGAAACCCTTCGCGCCGGTCCTCGATCACCGACATCATGGTGAAAATCGAGGTAAACAGCACGATCATGATGAGCGCGCCAGGATAGAAGTATTCCAGGTAGTGCTGCCCGCCGGCGGAACTGCCGGCATTAAATGACGTGCCGAACCCGGAGCCGATCACCACCCAGAACAGCAGCGGCGAAAGAATCACCCCTACTACCCGCGAGCGCTGGCGGTAGAAGCGCACTACCTCGCGCCACCACAGCGACATGGCAGGCAGCAGGCCCAGTGTGCGCGCCTGCGTCGCCCCCGGAAATGTTGTGCTTTGAGTCGCCACTAGTTACCCTTCTCGGTGCCCGCGGCCACTTGCGCCGCCTTCAATGCCGGAGTCCCTGACTTCTCCCTGTTCCCGCTGTAGCGCCGGAGGCAAGCCACGGCGTTACTCAGAAAGATTCCCGCCATCGCCAGCAGGATCAAGCTCATGAACAGGCCGTCTACGGTGAACAGTAAGCCGTCAACAAACAGGCCCGCGATAGCCAGCAACGGCAAGATGCCGAGTACAACAGATAACGCTAGCCACGCAATTGCGATCATTTCACCTCCCTGCAGTAAGGACCTGGCTTGCTCGTCGGCTAGTGCTTCTTCTGCGCCGGCGACGCTTCGCCATTAGCTTCCGTCCAGAAGCGGTGCCCGGTGCGGTGAATGAACACGTCTTCCAGCGTCGGCTTGCTTACCGAAACGGACTGGATCTCTCCCGGAAACGCTTCCACCACGTCCGTAATAAAACGGTGCCCGTTTTCGCGCTCGATGCGCACCTTGCCGGCGAGCACGGCAGCCTCTACCGCAAAGCGGGCTCGAATGCGCTCGGCCAGCGAGCCCGCGTCATTCGCTTCCAACAGAATTACGTCGCCGCCAATCTCGTGCTTCAGTTCCGCCGGAGTGCCCAGGGCCACCACTTTGCCCTGGTTCAGGATGGCCAGTCGGTCGCAACGCTCCGCTTCCTCCATCAGGTGCGTGGTCACAATCACGGTCACGTGCTCTTCGTCGCGCAGAATGCGCAGGTATTGCCACACGTCGCGGCGTGCGCCTGGATCCAGCCCGGTCGTCGGCTCGTCCAGCAGCAGGACCGAAGGATGATGCAGCAGGCCTTTGGCCAGCTCTACCCGCCGCTGCATGCCGCCGGAGAAGGTCTCCACGCGCTCGTTGGCGCGGTCGGCCAGACCCACCCGCCCCAGCATCTCCTGAATACGCGCCCGCAACGCCGCCCCGCGCAAACCGTACAAATGGCCCTGGTGGCGCAGGTTTTCGTAGGCGCTCAGTTTCACGTCCACGCTTTGCGCCTGGAACACCACTCCAATCTGCCGCCGCAATCCGTTGGGGTCTTTGGCGGCATCGCGGCCCAGGATCATGGCCCGCCCTTCCGACGGCAGCATAAGCGTGGAAAGGATGCGGAACAGCGTGGTCTTGCCGCTGCCATTGGGGCCCAGCAGGCCAAACAATTCGGCGGAGCGGACCTGGAAGGAAACGCCATCGAGCGCCACCCGTCCCTCGTAGCGGTGGCGAATGTTATCTACCACGATGACCGCGGGGTCGGTGCTGCGGGCCGGTCCGGCGGCCGTTTCCGGCGCGGGCACGAATTCAGTGGCTTTCGGGGTCACAAGACATTCTATCGTGCCACGGTATTGATCATCATCAAGGCGAACAGCAGCGGCAAATAAAAAACCGTGGCCTGCAGCAGGTGGCGGGCGGCCGCCTTAGAGCGCGCAGCCGTGGGCGGCAGGTGCAGCCGGGCCAGGCGCGCCCCGAACCACAGCAGCGCTACGCCCAGCACGAGGGCTCCAACCAGGTAGATTCGGCCCGACATCCCCAGAAAGCTCGGCGCCAGGCTGACCGGAATCAGGGCCAGCGAATAAAGCACGACTTCGCGCACGGTGGAGCGGCCATCCGCTTCCACCACGGGCAGCATGCGGATGCGGCCGCGCTCGTAATCTTCGCGATAGAGCCACGCGATGGAATAGAAGTGCGGAAACTGCCACAGGAAAACGATGCCGAACAGCACCAGGGCTTGCCAATCCAGGCGGTTGCGCGCCGCCGTCCAGCCCAGCACTCCGGGCATGGCCCCGGGAAAGGCGCCCACGAAGGTGCAAATGGGGTGAACCTTTTTGAGCGGTGTGTACGCCGCCAGGTACATGATGGAGGTGGCCAGCGTCAGCGCGCCGGTCAGTGGATTGGTGGCGAAGGCCAGGTACAGCGCGCCGCCGATGGTCATCACGCTTCCGGCGATCAGGGCGTGCGCCCGGCTCATCCGCTTGGCCGGCAGGGGCCGCAGGGCGGTGCGCCGCATGTGCCCGTCGGTTTCGTGCTCCATTACTTCATTGAGCGCAGCCGTTCCTGCTGCTACCAGTCCGATCCCCAGCACTGCGTTCACCAGCGTCCAGGAGATGGACGAAACACCCGACTTGAATGCCCCAAAGTAGAAGCCGCACCACGCGGTCATCATGATCAGCGAGGTGACGCTCGCCTTGGTCAGCTCCCCGTAATCCTGCACCAGCCCAATCACTCCGCTGCGCGCAAGAGTCAGAGAACTTGCCGCGGCGAAATTCGCCTCGGGCTCGCGGGAAATTGGCTGGCTGGCGCTGCTCACGCGTTCACCGCCTTCCTCAGATCTGCCGGCGAAACTGCCTCACATTCCTGCTGCACACTGCCCATGTTGCGCCACGCCTGCATCGCCAGCACCACCGCTGAGGCCAGTACCAGCGCACCAACCGCCACATGAGCGACGGTGGAGATTACCATCGGCAGCTCAGGTTGCACCGCGTCCTGTCCCCATTGCACGCGCGTAAGGTAGGCGGCAAAGCCCAGCCCCAGTTGCGTGACCAGCAACGCCATAAGCACCACTGCCGGTCGCCGCAGGGCAGCCACCGAGCCGTAATTCGTCAGCACCCGGGTGATGGTCCACAATACCAGCGCCGTGACCAGCACCGCGCTGATCAGGTGCGGCAGCAACTTGATGCCCGAGTGACGGAAACCCGCTCCCAGCATGAGCTGCACATAAACTGAACCAGCCGCCAGCGTGGCCAGCGTTGTCAGCTGCAGGCGGTGTGATTCCGGCAATTCCTGCCGCGGCGCTTCCGTCCAGCCGCGCCCAGTTACCAGCGCCAGCACCACCACAATGCAGAAGAATGTTTGCGCCAGCGTGGCATGCGCGGTGGAGACGGCGGGCGGCAGGTAAAACAGTACCGTTACCCCGCCCAGAATTCCCTGTGCGATCACGGTCGCCAGCGCTGCCACTCCCAGCTTGCGCGCCCAGCCGCGGCGGTCTGCGCGCCAGGTCCACACCGCCAAAATAATGGTCAGCAGCCCCACCAGTTCCGCCACCATGCGGTGCCCGTGCTCGAACTTCACGCCCCCGACCATGCGCGGCAGCTTATAGAGCGAACCGAAGGAGGTCGGCCAGTCAGGCACGGAGAGCCCCGCGTCATTGCTGGTTACCAGAGCCCCGGCGATGAGCAGCAGAAAGGTCACGCCGGCCACCAGCACGCAAAAACGATGGTGGGCCCGGCTGTAGGGTGCTGGCGACGAGTTCAGAGAAATGCTCCTGGGTCCTGCTGTGGGTTCTTAATCGAGCGGCCCCACGCCGCTATTTACGCCGAAACCGAAGAAAACACTGCCCGGCGGAACAAGGAAGCTGGGTGGGCCGGCAACCCCGGCCCACTCAGGACTGTCGATTTTACCAAATGCTAATTGCCCATGCCCCCGGCTGAGGCTGCTCCACCTGGTTTAAAGGTGAAGTCCACCGTCTGCGAGCCTTTGGGGGCGATGGTGATTTTCTGGTCCTGCTCGCCCAGCTTTTCCTGCACCGCGGCCAGCGTGTAGGTGCCCGGAGGCAGGCCCTTGATTTCAAACTTGCCGTCCTTATCCGTCACCGCGAAGAAGGGCGTCTTCACCACGCTGATGTACATCTTCATCCACGGGTGCTGATTGCACTTCACCGGCAGCATGATTTCCTGGCGGGCAAAGCTCTTGTCAATGGGAGCGGCCTTGGGCGGCTGCGACTCGTTCCACTCCCGGTTGTCCTTGGGAGTGGGATGGATGTTGTGGGTGGTGGGGTCGCTGTTCACCACTTCCACCGTCTGGCCCGTCATCACGCCCAGAACATGGGGATGATAGCGGCATCCGTCCTGGTCAATCTTGACCGCGTCCTTGGGCGGTTCGAAGGAATAATTGTCCAGGCCGTCCTTCACGTACACGAACACATTGGCCAGGCTGCCGTTGTCCACCACCATGTCTTCGGAGGTGTTGGTGCCCTTGCAGGCCGGGTCCTGGCTCATGTCAATCTTGACCGGCTTGGGGGCGGTACCGGTGAATTTGATCGTCCCACTCACCGAGCCAACGGTGCTGGGATCAATGGTGGCCGTCGCCTTGGGGGCGGCGGCGCTTTGCTCTTCCTCGTTGCTGGCTTGCTTCTTGCTGCAGCCGGCAAGCAGCATCAGGCCGAGCAGGAGAGACAATCCTGCCGTGACAATCCAGAGTTTCCTATTCATGACGTCGTTGCACCCTTTCTAAAGGTTTGAACGAGCCCTTTACAAACTATCTATATTAACGCGAACGGCGACTCCGGGCATTATCGCGAGCCGCCGCTCAGAGAAGCCTGTGCCGAATTGGGAGTGGCGCGTAAAGCCCCACTCACCCGCTTGCCGCTGCGCGGCGCGCTGTTCGACGCTTTCTTGGCGGGCGCTGTCCCTCTCGGCATCATGCCCGAGAGCTTGTGCTGCTCTTCCGGCGTTAGCTGGAAGATGTAGCGCATCAACAGCGCGTTCTGGTCCTGCTCATAGCCCTGGAACGACGGCGGCGTCGGCCCGGAAAATACCCAGTGCCCGCTCTGCTGCCGGAACAGGCCCGAAGGCATGGAAGTGCCCGGGCTGATGGCTTGCGGATCGAGCAGCCAGCGCGCCACCCAGTTTGGCTTCAGGCGGTCCTTGGCCAGCAGGAAGTTGGGCGCCGTGGCAAATTTGTCGTGATTCGGGTCGCCGGTGGCATGGCACTTGAGGCAGGGCGCCGCCTGGCTGGTGAACAGGCTGCGCGCCATGTCTGTTTCTTTCGCGGTCAGCACCGGCACCTGCTCTGGCAGGTACGGCATCGGCTGCTTGGAAAGCGCCTGGAAGAAGCGCACCAGCACTCGAATCTCATGATTAGAGAAGTAGAAGGTCGGCATGTGCGCCTTCAGGTAGGGACGCACGCCATTGCGATTGGTATCGGTGGTGCTGAGCGCCGGATTGGCCAGGAATTTCTCCAGCCATTGCGGGCTCACGCGCGCCCCCTCGGTCAGCAGCTTGGGCGGCAGTTGCTCTTTCCAGTCCGGATCCTGGTAGCGCTTCATGCCCATCAGCACCGTCTGCTGCCCGGGATAGAACTGGTGGCAACCCATGCAGTTGTACTTGCGCAC
>DATJFA010000397.1:0-6013 GCA_035496015.1 Terriglobales bacterium
CCGGGCATCCGCTACAAGCTGCCCTTCACGCTGGGCGCGATGGGCTCCACCAATGTGGCGAAGAATAATTGGCCGGGATTGGCCGCGGGCGCGGCCATTACCGGCACCGTGCTAGCCATCGGTGAAAACGTGGTCGGCATGGACATGGAGTCGCGTTTCGAGAACGGAAAGGTGATTTCCAGCACTGACCTGGAGTGGCGTGTGAAGTGCTTTCGCGAATGGCAGCAGGACGGCTATGGAGACGTGGCCGTGCAGGGCAACGTGGAAGACACCATGCTGGGCGTGCAGGAATATGCCATCGCCAAGCTGGGCGTAGAGACGGTGGAGCTGAAGTGGGGGCAGGGCGCGAAGGACATCGGCGGAGAGGTCAAAATTCGCGATCTGGCCAAGGCGCAGGAACTGCAGAAGCGCGGTTACGTAGTGCTGCCCAATCCCTCGAACCACGTGGTCATCGAGGCCTTCAAGCGCGGCAGCTTCCATGAATTCGAGCGCCACTCGCGCGTGGGCATGGTGAGCAAAGAATCGTTCCTGGCGCGGGTTGAGCAGCTGCGCAAGGTAGGCGCGAAACACATCTTCCTCAAGACCGGCGCTTACCGGCCCGCCGACCTGGCGCGCGCGGTGAAGTTCGCCTCCCTGGCCGAACTCGACCTGCTCACCGTGGATGCGGCCGGCGGCGGCACCGGCATGAGCCCCTGGCGCATGATGAACGAGTGGGGCGTGCCCGGCATCGAACTGCACTCGCTGCTCCGCCAGTACCTGGAGCAATTGAAGCAGAAAGGGGCGCATATCCCCAACGTGGCAGTGGCCGGAGGGTTCACTTTCGAAGACCAGATATTCAAGGGCTTCGCCCTGGGCGCGCCGTATGTCCAATTGATTGCCATGGCGCGCGCGCCCCTGGCTGCAGCGATGGTAGCCAAGACCATTGGCAAATCCATGGAGCAGCAGAGCCTGCCCATTTACATCGAGCGCTTCGGCACCACGGTGGACGAAGTTTTCGTAACCGCGCCCGAACTGCGGCAGAAGTTTGGCGACCGCTTCAGCAAGCTGCCGGTGGGCGCCATCGGCTTCTACACCTACTATCAGCGGCTGGCGCAGGGCCTGCGGCAGCTGATGGCGGGAGCGCGCAAGTTTGGCGTGAAGTACATTGACCGCAGCGACATTGCCGCGCTCACGCCCGAGGCCAGCGCCATCAGCGGCGTGCCCATGGTCAGCGACGTGGACCGGGAAGAGGCGGAGGAGATCTTAGCCAGCTGAAAGAAGGAGTCAGGAGTCGGTAGTCAGGAGTCAGCAAAAACCATTGTGTCGCGGGCGCCCACGCCTGCTCACCACAATAAACAAAACCCACTACAGAGACACAGAGGCACCAAGAAGGTCAATTTCAGATTGATGATGATCGATTGACGATTGTCATTCCACGCGACGCGGCGCTTTCCCAAGCCATTCAGGATTCTTGATTTTCGTTTTATCTGTACCTCCGGTCTTCCTGGTGGATTGGATTTTCCTGACTCCTGACTCCTGACTCCTGACTACTGACTCCCCATTGCTATGCCGGGCGTTGCTTCAGGAGCTGTAACCGTCGGGGTCTCCGCTGGCACCTGAGTGCGCTGGTACCAGGCCGTTTCTCCGGCGCGCTGCCAGAGCCGCGTGCCCAGCCAGAGCAGCATCCAGATTTCCAGCAACAAGAAGGAGAGGCCGGTGTCGGCGGAGGGAGCTTTGGTCCAGAGCCAGAGAATAACTCCCATGCCAATAAACGCCGTCAGGCTGGGCACGAGATAGAGCGGGAACACGGCGCCGAAATTGCCGAAGGTCATGCCGAAGGCGCGCTTAAGAGCCCGGCGCATGGCACGCTCGCCGGTCGCCACGGCATGTACCTGCGCCACGTCGAACCACAGCCGCAGGCACATGGCGATGAACCAGATCACCGCCGCACCGGCCACGTCTACCCAGAAGCCGAGCTTTTCCGGCGCCGCATTGGAAGAAAGATCGCCTGACCAGTTCTTGATGGCGTTAGCCGCGATGACCAACGGGATGAGCACGATCACAAACATGATCAGCAGGCGCACAAAACGCCAGAACCAGGCGCCGCTGGCCTGGAAGAAATCGGCGGCAGAAATCTTGTACGGGGAGCGGTAGGCCTCCAGGATTCCGCCGGTAACGAACAGCATGAAAAGGAAGAAAATGATGGCGAAGGCGGTGATGCCCGGTGCGGCGCTGCCGAAGCCGATTCCCGGCTGCATGCCCAGCTCGATGTAACGCCCCAGGTTGAAGCCGTGGTAGAGCTGGTCGGCGGCCACGCTGTGATCGAGCACGCCCGCCCAGCGCGACACCATGCCAAACACGGAGAGATGGCCGAGCACCAGGTTAACCACGAATAGCCACCACAGGATGCGCTGGTGGCGCCATACGCGGCTGCAACCGTCGGAGAGTAAGCCTTTTTCCATTGTGAAACACCTGCTGACTAGCTGCCCAGGTGGCTGTGCCGCCCCTAAAGGGGCTCGCAATCATTGCCGCCTGTACCCAGGGCTTACGCCCTTTGCTAAAATCTGTTTCGCCCTAACGGGCTGGAGCGTGCCTGTTCAACATGATCGTTCTCTTGACAAAATTGCGTAGAGACGTAACTTGTTACGTCTCCTTGTTCCGTTTGCGAGACGTTGCAAGCAACGTCTCTACCGAACTGTTACGACTGGGCAACTGGGTACCAGGTACTAAGAACTGAGAACTGCTTCTACGCCAGCCAGGCCAGCAGCTGCGCACACCACTGCGAAATCACTGTCCAATACATCGCCAGCTTGTGGTGCGGCGCCTGATTACTCTCCCGCGTATAGCTGTTATTGAAAAAATCCTTATCCAGCCAGGCCTGGTGCTCGGGGTCAATCTCGGCGGAAACGATGCGCGCCTTTTTGTCGTACTGGTAGCGCACCCAGCGGTCGCGTCCGTCCCAGTGCTCGGTTGCGGTCTCGCCGTTATCGAACTTCACCTCGACATCCACCGGGAAGATGAAGTCGCCTTTGCGGTGCACCAACACCGTGCTGTGGTAGATGGTCTCGCCCTTCTTCTCCTTCGGCGGATTCTTCTGGTACCACTCTTCGCGGCCGGAGCGCACGCCCAGAACTTCATAATCCATCACCTGGGTGCCATACACCGCCTGGTCGTAGTACCAGCGTAAGTTCTTGCCGGAGACTTCTTCCACCGTCTTGAGGAAGTCTTCCTGCGTGGGATGCGTGAAGCGGTAGCGCATGAAATAGTTGTGCAGCGCCCGCTGCATGGTCTGCTCGCCAATCACCTTCTCCAGGGTCCGCAGCACAGTGGCAGTTTTTCCGTAAGTAATGCCGCCATAGGAACTGCCGTTCATGTACTGCCACCCAAAGCGAGACATGGGATCGTCTTCGGCCACGGAAGAGTACATCAGCCGCTCATAATCGCTTGCCCCCAGGTGGGCGCCGAGCATGTTCAGGATGGAGGTATCCTTTCCGTACAGCGATTCCATGATTTTGACTTCGGTGTAGCTGTTGATGCCCTCATCCATCCAGGCGTTTTCGAATTCGTTAGTGGCTACCATGCCATACCAGTATTGGTGGCCGAATTCGTGTTCCGTGACATCTTCGGGAAACAGCAAGCCTTTGGGCGCCCACCAGGTGGTGTCGGCGGTGAACAGCGTGGGGTACTCCATGCCGCCAGCCTGCAGGGCGCCGTGCGGCGGATCCACCAGCGTGATCTGCTTATACGGATAAGGGCCGTACCATTTATCGAAGCGGTCCAGCGTGCCTTCCAGCGCTTGCAGGTAGCGGGGCGCGCTGCTCATGTGCCCGGGCTGCACCAGGATGCGGATTTTTACCGGCCCCATGCTTCCCTGAAAGGTGCCGGTCACCACCCGGTATTCGGGTTCGGCGGTCCAGGCAAAATCGTGGATGTCTTCTCCGTAAAAGCTCACGGTTTTGGTGCCGTCGGAGTTATTCACGCTGGAAACTTCCACCCCGCTGGCGCCCACAACCTCGTTTTGCGGCAGGGTGAGCTTGACCTCGAAGGTGCCGAACTCGGCGAAGAATTCGGTCGTGCGGTGAAACTGGTGGCAGTTCCACGCGCCCTGCCACCACACCCCGATTTTCGGGAACCACTGCGCGCCCATGATGAAATCGCGTTTGTATCCGGTGCGGGCCAAAACCTCCGGCAGTTGGTCGTGAAACGCGATTTTGAACTGCACTACGCCGCCCGGCGCTATCGGCTTGGGAAGTTTGATCTGGAAAACGCTGCGGTCGTCGGGATTGCCGTCGTCAGGCGAGACAAACCGTATCTCTGAGGTCACATCGCCAACTCCGGCCACCTCCAGCGACTTCACTTCCACGGAGCCATAGTTCTTCTGCTTCCATTCAAAATCCGGGTTGTACAGGTGACTTTCGCGGATGAAAGTGGACTTCGGCTGGAAGGCGTTGAGGTAAAGATGGAAGGGAAATGTGTCCTGGGGCTTGCCCGTTAAGTTATGCCAGGTGAGAATTTCGGTGGCATCAATGGTGTGCTTTTGTGCGTTTACGCGGGCGTCAATGTTGTAGTCCAGCCAGCGCTGGGAGAGCGGCTTGTCGGCAAGGGTCGCCGAAGGCATTGTCTGGGCAGCCAGCGCCGCCGTGGCGCTTACCATCAAGATAGCGATTAACACCCACCCGCGGACCCGGTGCATGCCTTCTACCTCCGCAAGAGTGATTCTGGCGAGCCCAGCAGCTTACAACAATGGGAGCGGGGAGGGAACCTTGGGGGTTCTTGGCGGGCTGGTGGCACCGGCTTAGAATGCAATCGAAAAGCGAATTCACCACAGAGACACAGGGAATGATGATTGAAGATTGCCGATTGACGATTGCGCCGTTGCTGCGGCGGCTTTTCATTCGTCAATCGTCATTCTTCAATCTTCAATGCTTTTCTCTGTGCCTCTGTGTCTCTGTGCTGATCATGGCTTTTGTTCTTCCCGCGGCGGCCCAGGAGAAGGCCCCGCCGGTGCGAGTTAACGTACTCAACGTGTGTACGCCCGGCGCGGCGGAGCAAAAGGAGATAGCCGATGCCCTCGCCCGCATCCCGGCCAAACCCCACTGGGGCACGGATTTCGAAGTGGCGCGCGGCCGCACCACCCTCTCCCAGGATGCGGCAGCAGCCCTGACCGGGAAGCGGAACGCCGGTTCCGCCGCCGGCCCAATCTCTGACTGGGTGCGCATCCGCCGCGAACTTTCTGCCGCTTCGCCCTTCGTCAACGCGCTCTACTCCTTCAGCGTGGACAAGGAACACATGGTAGAGACGCTGGTATTCGCGGTGCGCGAACCCAAGGACTTGCTCCAGGTTTCGCTTACTGAAACCGTTGCCGCGGTTACCACCCCCGCCGCTGCCCTGGCTGCCGGCACTCCTCCTGACCACATCCGCCTCGAGCGCTTCGGCAAACCTTCGGTGGTGCTGGCGCGCTGCGCGGGCGGACCCGATGCGCCCAGGGTGGACCAGAGCGCCTACGAACCTCTGCTCCGCCAGGCGGCCACCATTCTGGATACTTATCGCAGTGCCCTCGGAGCGCGCCGCGTTGTTCCAGAAGAACTGGCCAGAATCAACCCTACAAAATCCTCCCGAAAGTAGGTTAATCAGCATCTGAAGCCTGCGGCGCCGGCCTTGCTGCCTGGAGCCCTCACTGCCCTGTTTTGGAACTCGGTTTTGTCATGGGAACACTTTAGGGATGGCTCCCGCCAGGGGTACCCAGTTCGGCTTCTGCCAAACCTAGAATGAGGAGCAGGGCACGCCTGTCCGGCCACACGCACGTCTTACTATCGGCTTCGGTCGTGGGCCGCAAGGTATGTCTACGTTTCCATCAGAGGCCAGCCTTGGCAAAGCAACACGAGCACAATTCAGGAACATCCACTGAAGTCCTATCGCCGCCATCGGGCCGCGATGAGCGCGCCTTGCAGCAGGCGCAGCAGGACCTGCAGGCCGAACGAGCCTTTTCACGCGCGCTGATTGAGAGCCTGCCCGTCGTATTTGCCATCATCGG
>DATJFA010000398.1:0-3829 GCA_035496015.1 Terriglobales bacterium
ACATGGGCCCCGGCCGCGGGCTGGCTTCGGCGGCGCGCCCAGCGTCCAAGTAGGTGCGGGTAATGCGGTCGTGCCAGCAGAGTGTGTCTTCGTCCAGGAGACACCAGAGAAAGCCCAAACCGAGAGAAACCGCGGAGAGCGCCATGGCCAAAGCACGCCAGCGGCGGGTGGCGCGGTCGGGCACGCTGCCATCAAAGTCGCTCAGGTGCAAGGCGGTTAAGCGCATCCCGGGAGTCGAGCCGGTATAGACGAGGAAAACGTACTGGAACACCGCCCACAGAATAGCCGGCAGCGCCACGCCCAATTCCAGCAGCGCGCGCGCGGAGGGCAACAGCACGGCAATTCTATTTGCGATCAACGCGAACAATATGGTGGCGACTGCCACGAGCAGTCCATCCAGGCCTGCAGCCAGCAGACGCCGGCTGAGCGGGGCCACGGGCAGCGGCAGTTCCAGGTCGCTGGGCGGGGACGCTTCCTCCCCCTGCAGGATGATGCCGCCGAGGGGCACCTGCTTGGGCACCGCTTCGGGCGCGTCCAGAATGCGCGGCATATCCAGGATGGGCTCGGCGAGTTCATCGGGACGGGGCGGAGGCGGTACCAGCGGACGCGGAAACTCAATGACGTTGCTGGCGTCTGCCGGCAGAAGCTGCCGCTCCTCCACTTCATCGGCGGCGGGAGCAGGGGCGGTGGCCGCTTCCGAGCGCGCCGGCAGCGGAGAAGCAGCGGCACAGGGCGGCTCGGGGGCGCAACTCGGCGGCGAAGAATACGCCGGCGGATCAAACTTCAAGGCCAACGAGGGATAGCGTGGCGGCTTCCTGGTTCGGCGGGAATGATAGTGGTTCAGGCGCGCCGCGACCTCCTGCCGCCACTGAGGCGCATCGGCCAGAAAGACGTCAGAGCCCTGATCGTCGTTCAGAGCACTGTTAAAAGAAGGCGCAGCCGGCGCTGGCGTACACGATTCTTCGCGCGCCACGGCGCGATCGCTCTCGGCCGGAGAGGCAGATTGTAAATCTGGCAACTCCGCCACGAATTCTTCCGAGGCTTTCTTATCGAAGTCTCCGAGGGCCATAGACTGTTCAAGGATTACGCCTTCCACTGGCGGCTGGCTGTGCGTGCTTTCCGTGGAGTTGCTCAGGGGCGCACGGCTGCCAGGGGGACCAGGAACAAATCGGCGCTTGGGCGCGGCGGGAGCTTCGAGGCTGGCGGCAAATTGCTGCTCGCTGAGGTCGCCGACTTCAGCCTCGACCAGCACGCGATCGTCCACTCCCGCGGGTGGCTCACCCGGGACGGCGGAGCCACTGGGATAAAAACGCGGGCGCACGCGCGCCGGGCGCAGATTTGTGCCGCGGCTCTCGCCGCCACCTGTGGGACAGGACATAGGTCGTTGGAAAATCGCCGGGAGCGCGGGGGTTCCCAGGGCGCCGCCTCCGCCAGGCATCAGGCTGTGCCTTTGCCTGCATCCCTGCGCCGTGCTAAGTTCGGAAGTTCAGCAACACCTCAACCTGCAGGCGGCGCGTGCGCTTCTGATGAATCTCCGCTTTCGAATCCTTATCACGGCAGCCTGCCTTTGTCATCTGCTGTTCACGGTTCCGATAGTTACCAGCCAGTTGCGCCCGCGGAGTTCGCTGCAATTTCCGTCGGTTGCGGGCTTGCAGCCGCCGCCATTGCAGCTTCAGCTGCAAACGCCGGCCGCGGCCTGCAGCGGAACCATCACCCATGTTCACTCGCCTGGGCAGGCCGTGGAAACCATCATCCAGGCATGCGAGCAGGAGCGCACCGGCGGAATTTACAAAGCGAACGGCAATGTGCTGCTCACGCTCGGCAACTACCTGCTTTATGCCGATCACGTAACGTACGATCCCAAGACTGGTGACACCACGGAAACCGGCCACGTGATTCTGGATGGCGGGCCGCATGACGAACACCTGGAAGCCACTCACGGCACCTACAACGTGCGCACCGAAATCGGCACCTTTTATCATGTGAGCGGGACCCTGGGCATGCGGTTTCATGGCCAACTGGTAACTCTCACTACCTCCAACCCCTTTGCTTTTACCGGCAAAGTGGTGGATAAGCTCGGCCCCGACCGCTACCTGGTGCACCACGGCACGGTTACCTCCTGCGAAGTGCCGCATCCTATTTGGACCTTTAATATGCCGCGGGCGGTGGTGGAAGTGGGGGGAGATGCCAAGATTTACCGCAGCACGTTCCGGGTGAAGGGCATCCCTGCCTTCTTCATGCCCTATGCCACCCATCCCGTGGACCATCTGGGACGCCACTCCGGATTCCTGATGCCCAATTTTGGCACGTCCAACATCAAAGGCATCATTCTGGGAGATTCTTTCTACTGGGCCATCAACCGCAGTATGGATGCCACCCTCGGCGGGGAAATGTTTTCCACCCGGGGCTGGGCGGAGCGTGGCGTGTTTCGCGCCACTCCCAACGAACACACGTATTTCATGACCACGTATTCCGGCGTGACCGACCGCGGTTACCAGCTCAAGAAAGGGCAGATCGGGGCGTGCTCCCAGCAGATAGGCACCACCTGCAAGCAGGGGGGTGAGGACATCCTGGTCAAGGCGGCCAGCGACTTTAACCAGGAGGCTCGCGCCGTCATTAATGTCGAGTATCTCAGTTCCTACATTTACCGCCTAGCGTTCAGCACGGGTCTGGTCCAAGCCATCAGTTCGGAAGTGGATTCCTATGGGTTCGTCAGCAAGAATTTCAACGGCTATTCTCTAAACGCTTTCGTCGGACGCTTTCAGGATTTCCAGAATTTCCTGCCTGACAATGTGATCACCATCCGACACACTCCCAGCTTTGAATTTTCCAGCCTTGACCGCACTCTGGGTAACTCTCCGTTCTATTGGTCTTTCGATAGCGCAGTCGAAGGTTTGTCCCGCAACGAGCCGATAGCCACCTCGGCCACGGGGCCAACCAATTTCTTCCGTACCGCACCCGAGGTGGGCAGATTCAATCTGCGCCCTGACATCTCTCTTCCTCTGCAGTTCCATGGCTGGGACGTTCGCCCCGAGTTGGCTCTGGAGGACACCGCCTACACCCAGAGCCTGACTCCGGTTCCCGGCAATGTGGGGACGCCCAGCAATGAACCCATCAACCGCCAAGCCGTGGAAGGCACGTTTGAACTGCGCCCGCCCTCGCTGGCGCGTGTGTTTGACAAGACACTGTTGGGGCACAAGTTCAAGCACGTAATTGAGCCGTCAGTCACTTATCGCTACGTGACCGGGGTGAACAACTTCAGCAACATTCTGCGTTTCGATGGTGTTGACGTGCTGACCGACACCAATGAAGTTGAGTACGGAGTCACCAACCGCCTGTATGCCAAGCAAACCAAGATAGATAATCCAGATTGCGAGGAGCTGCCGGCGCCAGCTAAACCAGGATTGGAGCAAACCGGCGAGACGGCTCCGGCGCCGCCCGCTGCATCAGCTGAGAGCGGCATTTCCCCGGCTTCGCCCGCAGAGAGCGGCGCGAGCACAACGGAACCGAACCAGAGCGGCAGGGCAGCCGGCGCGGGAGCGGCCAATCCTTGCGAGCCGCCAGCGGCGCGCGAAGTCATCACCTGGCGCGTGGCTCAGAAACATTACTTCAATCCCACGTTTGGCGGCGCCCTTATACCCGGCGAGCCGAATGTGTTTGCCAGCACAGTGAATTTCACTGGCGTTGCATTTCTTACTCAGGCTACCAACTATTCGCCGATAATTTCGCGCTTGCATTTCCAGGCTGGAGCCCTGGACGCGGAGTGGGACTTGGATTATGACCTGCAGCGCGGCCGCATCAATGCCAGCACCTCCGGTCTGGGCTACGC
>DATJFA010000399.1:0-4864 GCA_035496015.1 Terriglobales bacterium
CGGCGCGGGGGAGTGCACAGAATAAGACACAAATATTCCATACTAGATGTAGAGCATCGAGATTGCGCTACGCGGGCGAGATGGGAGTACAAGTAGGGGGTTGGCACGCAGGCACGATGCTAACGAATGACTATGCTTTCCACCACGCGGTAGTATCCTGAGGCGCAAACCGAAACATGCCTGAGTTAAGCGTACAGAAAGCCGCACCGGAATCGGCGGCCGGCGAGAGCGTAATAGCGCCGCGGATGCGGGCGGCGATGATTACGGCAATCACTGCACTGGCGGCGGTCCTGCGCCTCCTGTACCTGGGCAAGAAAAGTTTCTGGCTGGATGAGATTGTCAGCGTCTCCATCGCGCGGCTGGATCCGGCCGGGTTCCGCAATGTCGTGCTGAGCTGGGAATTGAATGAGGGGCTGTATTACACGCTGTTGCGGAATTGGATGCACCTGGGGCAGGGCGAATTCTTTGTGCGCCTGCTTTCGCTGCTGCCATCCGTCGCTGCCATTCCGTTTGTTTATCTTCTGGGACGCAGGCTAGTGTCGGAGAGAGCAGGGCTGGTTGCCGCCCTGTTGCTGGCAGTGAACGCTTTTGATGTGCGCTACGCGCAGGAGGCGCGCGCCTACAGCCTGTTTGCGTTCCTGGTGGTGCTGGCCAGCTGGTTTTTTGTGAGGTGCCTGGACGCGCCACACAAGAGGGGAAACTGGGCAGGGCTGGTGATTGCGCTGGTACTGGGGATGTACGCCCATTTCTTCGCCGGCCTGATGCTGCCCGTGTTCTGGCTGGCGGCGGCGCTGCGCAAGCGTGGCTTCCCGTGGAAACAGTTTCTGATCAGCAGCGGGATCATGGTCGCGCTGGCGATTCCCATTCTCCTGTTTATGGCAACAAAGAATCGGGGGCAGGTGGGCTGGGTGCAAACGACCAGGTGGAAGGACTTCTTTGCGCTGGCGACCTTGCTGAGCGGCCGCGGCGGCCTGGTGTTGCTGCTGATTTGCGCTGCCAGCCTGATACTGGCACTGGCGAGGCTAATTGGCTTGCCAGAACGAGCAGGGAGGCAGGCGGTTGGGGGTGAAGCGTTGGTCTGGATGTGGCTGGTGCTGCCGGCCGCCATAACGACGACCATCTCACTTTTTAAGCCGATGTTCGTGAGCCGGTACTTTATTTTCTGTCTGCCGGCCTTTGTGCTGCTGGTGGCAACAGGACTGACCATGATTCGTCCGCGGTGGCTGCTGGCTCCGGTGTTACTGGCCATAATGGCGCTTTCGCTGCGAGGGGTGGCCGAGTACTACCGCACCGGGTTCGATCCGCCGGAACAGGACTGGCGAGGCGCAGTACACTACGTGCTCTCGCGGGCACAGCCGGGTGACGCAGTGCTGTTCTACCATCCCCTGGCGCGACTGGCCTATGAGTACTACCGGGAGCGCTGGCCGCAATATCCGGCACCCGGGGTGGTATATCCGCCGCGCGCGGACGCGCGCCTGCTGAAGGGAACGCAACCGGATTTCGCTTTGCTTCCGCAACTGCCGGAGCGTTATCAGCGGCTGTGGGTAGTGCAGAATTGGGGCCCCGACCCATTCACCGCGCGCATGCAGTCCATCTTCGGCGCGAACTATACCAAGGCTGGTGAGCGCGACTTCAGCATCATTCACGTCATGCTTTATCAGCGCGCATTACCAAAGTAACGTCGAAAGTCCAGATTCATTCCCATAAAGAGAACGGCGCGGGCTGTGACTGCAAATCATTTCACACAGCCGCCACCATCTTCGGGCGGCAGTGCTGGTAAGTTCAACAATGACGGGCTTTTGCGCAGCAAAGCCAGTGGCAGAGAAACTGCATTTTGCCAGGCATCTCCCCGAAACTGATTTACAGGAAACAAAAATGAGTCAACTGCTGCGCCGCGTCAGGTCTGGTGAAGCCACTTTCAATCTGGCGGAATACGCCGAGTACGCTCTGATGCTGGCCATAGTGTTGACCATTACATTGCTGACCGCCGCGATGATAGGCCGGAATTCACATCACGTGATCAGCGAGATAAGCAGGCAATTGAGCTAAAGGACGCGCCACCATGACAAACGCAGAATTGCATTCCAGCAGCACAGAAATTTCCAAACTGTCCGATTTCTCTTTTGGACTTAAAACTGCTCCCGATCCGGAACACATAGAAGTGAATCAGGAGCCAGCGCAAAAGGCGCAAAGGAAGCGCCCGGGGAGATCCACGCCGGGAGACGTGCTGGCAGCGCTCTTTATCCTGGCAGCGGCCATCATGGGCACCCTGGGGGTGAACAGCGAGATGGTGATTCACTATTTCCCGCAAGTTGCGGTCGTGCTGCACCTTTCCTCGCCGACGCAGGCGGCGGCCCTGCCGGCAGGGGCCAACGCCCAGATCAAGGTGTGGGTGGACCTCAACACCGGCCTGTATTACTGCCCGGGAGCGGATTCCTACGGGCGCACCCGAAGCGGGCGCTACGTGAACCAGGCAGACGCGCGGCTGGGGAATTTTGAGCCGGCCCTGCGCAGAGAATGCACCATGGAATCGAGCGCCATGCTGGAAGGATTGGCTCGCCAGTAACCGCGTGGCCGTATTCGAGCCGGAGGCGGCCGCAGAGGGCGGCTAGACGTATCCCAAGCCGGCCAGGCGATCCATGATGATCTGGTCGTTATCCGGGCCGGCGCCGCCCCCCTTCTTCTCCATTCCCGCGACCAGCGAGCGACCCTGCATGGAGGCGGGAATTTTGTAGCCGGCCAAGTCGAGGAGAGTCGGTGCCATATCCAGCAGGCGCGCTCCTTCATACATTCCCCTCAGTGGGGAGTTGGGCGCAGTAAGCACGAATGTGCCGGGGCCGCCGGGAGTGCAACCCTCAGCCATATTCTGGACGAGCAGGCGAGGATGGCCCACGCTTTCCAGCGAGGACCAGCGCCCCTCGCCCAATTGCACGATCAGGTCAGGGGCGATGTTGCGTGTTTCACGATAGAGTTCGGCGGGCTTAAAAGCGCGCGCGGGCAGCGGCTGACCGCTGGCGTCGGATAAAGATTCCAGCCTGGTCTTGATTTGATCGCGAAAGGATTCATAGTCGCCGGCGGGAATGGCGCCCTGTGGCTCGCGGCCAGCCACATTGAAGTAAAGGGAGGCGCAGGGACCATCGCTGCTCCACACTTTAGTTTTGGCCCAGTTGACATCGAGGTGATCAAGTGCCGTAAGGTTCGGACCCGGCGCCTGGTTCAACACCAGCAAACCTTCCTGCATGAGCCACTGGTTGATGGCGAAACCAGCGTCAAGCCGCTGCATTCCGCCGGCGGAGGCCAGGAGAAGCGCAGTTTCATCATCCAGAAGTTCCAGTACGCTGCCGATCTGTTCATCCAGCCAGAGATAGTAATCAGGAATGACCTGCGCGTAGGGAGTGCCCGAGCGATATCGAGGGTGCTGCTGGTCGAAAAATTCCCAGAACTCGCATTGCACGCGCGCCAGGCCGATGTCCACAAAATGGAAAAAGTCCCACTCTTTTTCGCGCAGGAGCCAGCGAACCAGTTCCCACTGTTTGCGGCTCATCTGGAAAATCTGGTCGCGCAGAACATCTTTAGTCAGGTTGGAAGTTTTTATTTCTGGATGGTAGTCGCCGATAAGGGTCTGAATTTCCTGCTTGAGACTGGCAGGGAGGATGAATTCGAAGGCTGCCGGATCAGGCGTAAGGAAGCAGCCTATGCTGATGCCGGCGAGGGGCCGGGGCGGGAAGTTCGGCGGAACAGCAAAGATTATGGATTTCCTGCCGACGGCGGCAACCTGGTCCCAAATGGCAGGGCCGTGAATCGTGGGCGGTGTGGCAGGGGCGAGGGAATAGGAGCAGTCAATGCGGTTGCGCAGGCCGTAGAGGCCCAGTGAGCCGGGATCCTGGCTGGCGGCCAGGCAAGTCCAACCGGGTATAGCGCCGGGCGGCATCACGCCTTGCAGTTCGCCATAGGAGCCCAGTTCCATCAGGCGGCGGATATTTGCCAGGCGCTCGTCGGCGAACAGCAATTGTGGGTTGGCGCCGTCCAGTCCGAGAATGCAGATTTTCATATTCGGCTGGCGAAGGCTCGGAATCAGCTCGTTCGCCAGGAAAAGTTGGCGATATGAGGAGAATAGATCATATGCCCTACCTAATTCCTGGGTGCGGTGTCGGAAGATTCTTCGTGAGGGGACGGCGTTAGTTCAGTTTGGCTAGACCCGCGAAACAGCCGGCCGATTTTTCCAATCGTAACCATCACCTTGTTCCAAAAAATGAGCAGAAAAGCAAAGGCTGCGGCCAGCCCCGAAGTGAGTGGCATCAACTGATCGGGACCGCCGTAGAGAATAAGGCCAAAGTGCATGTCACCCCCCCAAGGTTGCTGCCGAAGTGCGTCAGTTTCGCCGTTTCGACGTTCCAGTCATCTTACTACAAGAGCGGTAGGGGTTGTTCTCACCCGGTAACCTCTTTGGGAACTCAGGCGGGAGGGTAATCTCGTCGCGCCAGGAAACGAGAGGCCCGGAATGTGGGTGTGCCGACGTAACTACTGCGCCGGAATGGTAGGCACCGAAGGGGGCACGGTTGGCGTGCTGGGCGTGGAGCTCTTTGAGGAAGAGCCGCCGCGCGCCGCCAAAGCAATGCCACCCACTGCCGCTCCCGCGGCACCCAAGATGATGTAAAGCTTCTTATGACTCGGAGCCGGGCGGTTGCTTTGGGTCAGCGAGTCCGTGGGAAAAGAGGTTTGCCAGATGCTCTCCTGTTCCTGGTCTTCGGCGGTGAGCTCCAGGCGGCTGACCATGCCGGGATTGACGACCACGGTTTGTCCAGCGGCCACATCAACAGGAGCAGTGCTGGGCCCGTGCAGGGGACGTACCAGGACGATTCCG
>DATJFA010000400.1:0-2258 GCA_035496015.1 Terriglobales bacterium
GAGCACGACACCGACCACGTAGTCGCCGTCTACCGCATGGGCGGCGCTTGGGGAGCCATCGCGAAGTCCAATTACTCTGGCTGCCGTGGCCGCCAGCCCGTTTACCGCAACTTCCGGGAGCTGGCTCTCAGCTACTTCGAAGGCTACTTCAACCTGCGCCGCCAGCTTTCCCTGCGTACTTTTTCTCGCCCCGTTAACCTGTCCCGCTTCGACCAGCTGCACTGGATGACCACCGACAAGCCGGTCTGGTTCATTCCCTTCTATCTGTTCAAAGTTCACCATTACCGCCTGCTGAAGCCGGGAATGGCCAAGCGCCTGGCCCGGTTGGACCAGCGCTCGTTTGACGCCGGCCTGGTAGGGCATCGCAAGAGCAAGTAGTCAGGAGTCAGCGATGGGGCTTTGTAGTTGCTGGTTCGTTGCTGGTCTTTCCGGCGTCATGCAGAGGGCCTTTAGGCCCGAAGCATCTCGCGTGCGCTGTCACATTATTTTCGGAAGTGTCTCGCCCAACAAAAGGGGCGACCCGCAGGTCGCCCAGACTTGCAATGCGCTTTGCCTTAATGGTGTGGTGTGGATGACGTAGCCGCGGGATGTGAAGAACCCGCACTCGACGACCTTCCCATCGAACCAAACCCACCCATGCGTTCGCCACCCATGCGTGGCGCGCTCATTGCCGGCGAACGCGAAATCGAGCCGCGTGGCGTCATGGCCGTCCCATGCGGACCCACGGCGCGCCCCGTCTGCATGCTGCCGCCATGGACGGGAACGTTGGTCACCATGCGTCCCGGCCTGCCGCCCAGCATCGCGGCTCCTGCCGCGCCCTCGCGCACGGCAATCGGGCTGCGAGGAATTGGCCTGACCGGTACTGTGGGGTGATTGGCCACCGTAGTCGCCGGAGGCGCAGGAGCCTTGAATCCCGCCGGAGCATTCACCACCACAGGCGCGGCATTCCAGCCGTAGAAACCTCCCGGCTGCCAGCACCAGCCCCAACCCGGCACAAAGGCCCAATTGCCGTAGCGATAAGGCATCCAGCCCCACGGATACTGCGAAACAAAGGTGTAGCCCACGCCCGGATACCACGCCCACGCGCCGTTCATGAATGGATCCCAGCCCGCGCCCACGTAGTAGGGCTGCCACAGCCAGCCCCAGCCCGGCTGATAGAAGTAGTTGCCGTAGTAGTTCAGGTCGGCCACACCGTAGCTGTACGGCCAGGAGTTGGTGGCCGCGTTGTTGTAGTTGTACTGATTTTGAAACTGTCCTTCCTGTTTATTCCACTTGTCGTACTGGTCTGAGGGAACGCCTTTGGCCACCTCGTACGTGCCGTTCTCGCCCAAATTGATGTCCAGGGTGTGGTTCTTGGCCACTTTCACTTCGCCCGCGGGCCCCTGCACCTGCAGTTCCCCTTTGGTCACGGAAAGCTTCGCCCGCGTGTCGTTCCGTTCAATGCGGAAGCTGGCTGCGTCTTTAATGGCCGCGTGCTGGTCGCCGAACTGGACCATAAATTCGTTATTCTTCTGCTTGCCGATATTGAAATAGGCAGTACCCTGGTTGACCTCGACTGCGCTCACCTTGGCGCCAGAATCGCGCAGCGATAACTGCGGAAATTCCACGATAGTGCCGGGCGTCAAGCGCACCGTGCTGCCGTCTTCAAACTCCACCTCGGCCAGTCCGCCCGCCTTGGTCCACAGCTTCGCGCCCTGTGTGATGGGCATATTGCGCAGAGCTTTTTCGTAACCGCTGCCGTGGTCAATCTGCACGTCGCCGTCAAGGTCGCTCAGGCGAACAATCCGTACCTGGCTGTCGGCAAGGGCGGAAATGGTGAACAACCCGCAGATAAACACCGCCAGCAGGAGAAGCGCTTTGCTTACTCGCTGGGTCATAGGGAACTCCTGGGGAAAACCCTCTCCCCTATTAGACGTTCTTATTGTACCCCCGGTTGCAACCAGAGTTGCCGGAGAAGGGCGGCAAATGGCCGAAGAAAGCGAATTTGCACTTTGGGTGGGGAGTGCCTTGGGCACAGGTGGCTGAAACCACTCTTGGCATCGTTTAGAGGTGCTCGCTCCATCCTCCTCATACCCTGATAGGATTACCCAATTGCATGCCCTCGCCATCCAGGTGGACCTCTCCAACTGCCGGGTGATTACGCCCCGCCTGCAGCTCACGCCGGCCACCATTGCGAGCCTGGAAGCTGAACTGCGTCACGATTACGCTGCTTTGGCCGGCTTGCTCTCAGTGACAGTGTCTTCCGCATGGCCTCCTGA
>DATJFA010000401.1:0-3618 GCA_035496015.1 Terriglobales bacterium
GGGGGCAAGGCGAAGAAGATTGCCAGGGCTACGTTCAGCGCCAGGCTGGCGGCCACGTTGATGTATGCAAGGACAAAGCACGCCAGGTAGAGCAGCGGACCATACGCGTACTGACGCGTGATTCTGTTTACCTCGGCTTCATCCACCTCGTCTCCCAGCAGGCGGTGTCCGGAAGCGGCATAGCGCCAGAGCACATTGAAGAATAGGGCCACCACGACATAGGTGCCAGCGTAGAGCATGGTGGCTGCCTTTTCGTCCGGCTTGCCCAGGTATTGCGCCAGAACCGCGGTAGGAAACGGAACCGCGGTCACGCCCAGCAGCAGCGCGCCATTAAGAACCAGAAGCATGTGGTCAATTCGCCGGATATGCACAAATAACCGGTGATGATTGACCCACATGATGCCAATAAATGCGAAGCTGATAACAAAAGCCAGGTAGGACGGCCACTGTTGCCACAGCAGGCTCCCCAACTGACCCGGCTGGTCTGTGTTCGGGACTCTGACATTCAACACCAGCAGGGTCATGGCGATGGCGAACACGCCATCGGAGAAGGCCTCCACCCTTCCGGTTTCCTTGCGACCGCCAACATTGGTGGTCGTTAGCGACACCACGAAGCTCCTGCGACTACAAATTAACCTGGCCTGCCATAAGCATTCTGCCTGCCGCTGACTCCCGACCCCTGACTCCCGGCTTTCTCACCGTCGCAGCAGCTTGAAGGCGTGGTTCGGTCCCCATTTCTGGTTGATGGCCAGGTCAATCCACAGCATGGCCAGGGGCTCGAGAAGACGCGCGTTGCGCAAAGGGCCCACGTCCACGGGATTCAGGCCAATATCGGCAATCAGCGGCTTAACTTTATCCTTGGCGGCTGCGTCGTCGCCGCAGTAGAAGCCGTCCGCTCGCGTACCGGCAAACTCCGCCTTGCCGTAGTTGCCGGCTCCGATTGTATTGAAGGCTTTTACCACCTTCGCCCCCGACCACGCCGCCACCTGCTCCGCCGCAGAAGTCGTGGTGCCCAGCGCCAGTCCTGTGAAGTCCGGCCGCAAAGGGTTGGTGCAATCAATTACAACCTTGGATTTGAGATCGCCGCAATCGCGAATGGCCTGCTCGGCGGCCGGCCACGGCACCGACAGCACCACCACTTCGCCGGCTGCAGCCGCTTCCCGGTTGCTGCCCGCCTGGGCCTTCCCTCCTGTGCTTGCCAGCAGAGTCTTCACCTTCTCGGAACCGGGATCAGGAACCCCGAAGCGAACCTCGTGCCCGCGCCCCGCCCACAGTTTCCCCAACGCGCCGCCCACATTGCCCGCGCCCAGTACCGCGATCTTCATACTTCCTCCAGTTCATTGCCTGTTGCTCAACTTCACCAGATGCGCACGCGCGCCTCGGGAGCCAGGTAAAGTTTTTCGCCCGGCTTGACGTTGAACGCGGAATACCAGGCGTCAATGTTGCGCACCGTGTCGGCGCGGTATTCCCCGGGAGAATGCGAATCGGTCAACACCTGCTGGCGAAGAGCCGCCGCACGCACTTTTGACGCCCAGTCCTGCCCAAAAGCGATGAAAAACTGCTGGTCCCCGGAGAAGCCGTCCTGCACGGGCGCGGGCTGGCCTTTCAGCGAAGCGTGGTAGCCATCGTAGGCGGCGGAGATGCCGGCTACATCAGCGATGTTTTCCGCCAGCGTCTGCTGCCCATTCAGGTGCAGATCGGGGAAGGGGTAGTAAGCGTCGTACTGCTTTGCCAACTGCTCAGTCACAGTTTTGAAGTGGGCGAGGTCGGCAGGCGTCCACCAGTTGCGCAGGCGGCCCTGGGAATCAAAGGTGCTGCCCTCGGTGTCAAAAGTGTGGCTGATCTCGTGCCCGATAACGGCGCCTATGGCTCCATAGTTGGCTGCCGCCGGTGCCTTCGCGTCAAAGAACGGCGGCTGCAGAATGGCAGCGGGAAAATTCAGCGCGTTCTGCAGAGGTAGGTTCACGGCGTTTACCGTCTGCGGCGTCATGGACCATTCGTGCCGATCCACCGCGCTGCCCAGGCGGCCGGTGTCGTGGTGATACTTGAACAGGCTGGCACGCCACAGATTGCCGAAAGCGTCATCCGGATTGACTTCATATTTGGAATAGTCGCGCCAGGTTTCCGGATAGCCTACCCCCACATAAAGCGTGCCCAGTTTGGCCTTCGCTTCAGCCTTGGTGGCTGGATCCATCCAGGTAAGTGCGTCAATGCGCTTGCGAAAGGCGGCAATCAGATTCGCTACCATGGCCTGCGCCTCCGCCTTAGCCTGAGGCGAGAAGTACCGCTTGGCGTAGATTTGCCCCACTGCGTCGCCCAGCAGAAAGTTGACCACCATCACCCCGCGCTGCCAACGCGGCCGCTGCTGGGTGGTTCCGGTAAGCGCCGTTCCGAACAGAGCAAAGTGTTCGTCGGCCAGTGCCTTGGAGAGCACGGGAGAGTACTGCTCGATTAAGTGATAGGACAGCCAGTCCTTCCAGGTTTCGAGTGGAGCAGAGGCAACCAGAGCGGATTCACCGGTGAAGGCTGAGGGCTGCCACACGATAAATCTATTCTCCCCACTCAATCCGGCGCCGGCAAAGAATTCTGTCCAGTCCAGGCCGGGAGCCTTGGCGCTGAAATCAGCCGGGCTCCAGGGATTGTTGGCCTTGTGAATGTCCTGGTTCTCCGCCAGGCTGAGGTGCTTCTCCGCAATAGCATGTTCCAGTTCCACAATTTTTGCGGCGCGGGCCGGGGCATCACTGAGGCCCGCGAGTTGCAGCATCCTGGCTACATGCTCCTGATATTTTGCTCGCAGCTCGCGCATGTGCTGGCTGTCGTCCAGATAATACTGGCGGTCGGGCAGGGTCAAGCCGCCTTGCAGCAGGTAAGGAGTGTAGTGGTCTGGGTCTTCAAAGCCGGGAGCGGTCCAAATTCCGAACAGATTGGAGGTATGGAAATTGGTGTTGTTCAGCGGATCCACATCGGCGCGCAGGCTCTCGCCCAGAGCACGGGCCAATTCTCTCTTGTCTTTAACGGCGGCGATGGCGTCCAGGTGCGGGCGCAGCGGTTCCAGTCCCTTCTTCTCGATGCCGGCCTCATCCATATAGGAGTTGTAAAGATCGGCGACTTTGCGCGCATTCGAGCCGGCGGGAGGATTAGACTTAGCGGCCTCCTCGATCAGCGCCACGGTTTGTTTGTTGGCCACATCGGAAAGTTCGCTGAAGACGCCCACCGCCGGGCGGTCGGCAGGAATCTCGGTGCGCTGCAGCCAGCCGCCGTTGGCGTAGCGGTAAAAATCATCGCCGGGTCTGACGGTGCGGTCGACGTTGGTGACATTGATGCCATGCGTGGCGGTCTGCGGCTTCTCTTGCGCAAATCCAATCAGGAACGAACTCAGGAACAAAGCGAGAACTGCCGGGCGGGCAAATTTCAGAATAGCTTTCATGAAGCTCCAGCTCAGATGCGCGGTATAGAGCAAACTTTCAAGTGTAGCAGGAGGCCGAGAAGCTGGCAGATATCAGCCACCAGCACATAACATGAAACTCGCGTGAAGTCCTTCCTGTATGCGAACAGGTGCCCGCTAGCCAGCGCAGCTTCGTTGCGAGCCGTTTATCGCGGCATTGGCGGCCAGGGCAG
>DATJFA010000402.1:0-13601 GCA_035496015.1 Terriglobales bacterium
GTCGGGCCGCAACCGCCGGTTTCGCCGCCGCGACTGCTGGAACTGGCGCTGCTGCTGGCGCTGCGGGTGCCGCTGCCGGCGCTTCGCCCGCCAGCGCCGCCATCTCCGCATCACTCAGCAGAGGCAGTCCTTTGCGCTTCCTGCGGGCCTGCTCAGCCGCCACCGAAGACTTGTTCCATTTGGGATAGGAGGCCAGCAGCGCCTTCACCGTCTCGGTCATCCCCGCGGAATTGCCACTCGGTGGCTCTGCCACTGCCACGGCCGCTGGAGCTGCCGGTGCCGCTGCCTGGGTTGCGGTCGCCGTGCTGGCCGCCGCTGGAGCCGCGGTGGCCCCTGCTCCGCCCGCTTCCCAGGGCATGGGCACGCCCGCCTTCAGAGCTTCCACCTCGGCGTCGGTCAGCGCCGGCAATCCCTTGCGCTGCCGGTACGCCTGCTCCATGCCGATTACGGAATTGTTCAGCGGTTTGCGCGGCAGGGGCGGAAGATGCCCGAGGATGCCCCCTGCTTTCGATTGCTCATCTGCCATTAGTTCTTACCCCGTTTCGCGACGGCTCCCCTGATACGCGACTGACCATTCAGTCGGCCGCGACCAGGCGCTCCCTGTCGCTTTGGCTGCGCTGCGGAGCTCCGATGGCAGTGACCACCAGGTCCGCCAGCGCGGCAATGAAAGTCGGTGAATCGTTCAATCCCGCCGACATCTCAAATTGCGTAATCCCCAATTGGGCGGCTTGCTCCCGCGCCTCATGGTCCACTTCACCCAAAGTCTCCACGTGGTCGGAAACAAAGGATATCGGCACCACGCAAATCTGCCGCTCTCCTTCGCCTGCCGCCTGGCGCAGCGTGGCCCGCAGCGATGGCTGCAGCCACTTGCTGGCTCCTACCTTGCTCTGATAACAGAGCCGGTGGCGATTGCGCCATCCCCCGCGTTCCATCACCAGTTCCACAGTCCCTTCGATCTGCTTCTGGTAGGGATCGCCCTTCTCCACTACCGCTATAGGCACGCTGTGCGCGCTGAATAGCAGCAGCGGTTCCGAACCTCGCGGGAACCGCTCCAGCGCTTCTTCCACTTTTTCCACCAGGGCCTGCAGGTAGCTCTCATGCTGGTAAAACTCCTGCACGCAATGCACAGGAATGGCTGAAGCCTGAAAACAGCGGTTCCATTCGTTGAGGCTGCTGCCGGTAGTGGTAGAGGAATATTGCGGATAAAGCGGCAGGAGGACAATCTCCTCCACTGCCGCTTCTTCAAGTTTGGCGATGGCTTCCTGGGTGAAGGGATGCCAGTAGCGCATGGCTACCACGCAGGTGGCGTCAATTCCTGCCTCTGCCAGTCGCTCCTCCAGGGCTGCGGCTTGCCTTTCGGTGTGCTTGCGGATAGGCGATCCTCCTCCGATCACCGAATAATGGTGCTCCACCTTGCGCGCCCGCGTGGTGGAGATCACTTTCGCCAGAGCCTTGCGCCCGATGCGCGCAAATGGAAAATCAATAATGTCCGGATCGCAAAACAGGTTGTAAAGGAAAGGTTCAATCGCTTCCAGTGTGTCGGGTCCGCCCAACTGGAAGAGCACCACACCTATGCGTCGCGTTGTAGCAACCAAGTTCCCCACAGACCCTAAACCAACCCCAGGAATATGAGCCGCGTTCCAGCAACTACCTTGAAATGTGGCCGAATGTTACTCCCTGAGGGCCATTAGCGTCAATCACATTGGCTTGTGATACGAAGCTGGGAATGAGGTAAGTAGAACTTTCAGACGCGGGCGGGTTCCGGCACTTGCTCCGACTGCATCGCCTCAATCACGGAATCGGCGAACTGCGAAGTGCCCGCTTTGCCGCCCACGTCACGGGTAAGCTTGTCGCGCTGCCGGTAGACCTTCTCTAACGCGGTGCGGATGCGCCATGCCGCGTCGTGCTCGCCCAGGTGCCGCAACATGAGCAGCGAGGACCGCAGGACCGCCGTGGGATTGGCGATGTTCTTTCCCGCTATGTCGGGAGCCGACCCATGCACCGCCTCGAATACCGCTGCGTGGTCGCCCAGGTTAGCGCCCGGCACCAGGCCCAGACCGCCCACGAATGCCGCGCATAAGTCGGAGATGATGTCGCCGTACAGGTTTTCCAGAAGCAGCATGTCGTACTGGTAAGGATTCATCACCAGCTGCATGCAGGTGTTGTCCACGATGTGCTCGCCGTAAGTGATCTCCGGGTATTCCTTGGAAACTGCCCGCGAGCAGCGCAGAAACAACCCATCCGAAAGCTTCATGATGTTGGCTTTGTGGATGGAGTGGATTTTCTTGCGCTTGTTCTTGCGTGCGTACTCAAAGGCAAACCGCGAAATCCGCAGGCAGGCCTTTTCCGTGATGATTTTCAGGCTCTCCACCACCCCGGGCACCACCTCGTGCTCGATGCCCGAGTACAAGCCCTCTGTGTTCTCGCGCACGATGATCAGGTCCACATCGGGATAGCGGGTGGGAATGTGCGGCAGGTTGCGAATCGGGCGAAAGTTCGCGTACAGCTCGAAATGCTTGCGCAGGGCCACATTGATGCTGGAGAAGCCTCCCCCAATCGGCGTGGTCACCGGGCCCTTCAGCGCCACTCGCGTGCGCTCAATCGAATCCAGCAGGCCTTTGGGCAGGTATTCGCCGTATTTCTCGTACGCTTCCTGTCCGGCGTTACACCTTTCCCACTCGAACTTCAGGCCGGTAGCTTCGAGAATCCGCACCGTTGCGTCGGTCACCTCTGGGCCGATGCCGTCGCCGGGAATCAATGTAATGCAATAAGCCATGTGAGATTAGTTACCGTTTTCGCGGACTGGTTGTGAGCACCGGCTACCAACTACGAACTACCGACTACGAACTACCAACTACCAACTACCAACTACGAACTACCAACTACCAACTACGAACTACCTCTCACGCTGACTCCTGACTACTGACTCCTGACTACTGTTTCTCACACCCTCACTCCCCCCTTCGCCTTGGGCGGCGGCGGCACCCCTTCCTTCGTCTTCAACAAGTCCTTCAACTCGGTCATGAACTCCTGCACGTCCTTGAAATCCAGATAGACCGAGGCGAAGCGCACGTAGGCCACTTTGTCCAGCTTGCGCAACCGGTTCATAATTAGCTCGCCGATTTCGCTGCTTTTGCGCTCGCGTTCTGCCGAGTCAATTACGAAAGCTTCCGCCTCGTTGACCATCTGCTCCAGCTTTCCCATGGATACCGGCCGCTTTTCGCAGGCGCGCAGCAGGCCATTCAAAACCTTTTGCCGCTCGAATTTTTCCCGCCGTCCATCCTTCTTGACCACCATGTAGGGGATCTCATCAATTCGCTCGTAGGTGGTGAAGCGCTTGCCGCACTGCAGGCACTCCCGCCGCCGGCGAATGGATTCGGCTTCCTTGCTCTCGCGCGAATCCACCACCTTGTCGTTCACGAAGCCGCAAAAGGGACACTTCATCTTGGCGCTAAGCTGTTAGCGATAAACCGATTGTATCAAGGCGATTGCAAATGATGGCTAGCGTTCGCGAGGCTGCTGCGAACGGGGCTCCTGCTGGGCGGGATGCGTCCGCCCGCCGTCCACCGCATCGTCCGGCATGGTTGAGAAGCCGTGGGGATTGTTTCTCGCCAGAAGCGGTTCCGCCTGTTCCTCCCGCCCCTGCTCCTGGTGGCTCTCCGCGGAGAGTTTGCGCAGCGAAAGATGCCCGCGATGGGCGAAGAACAACCCCACCGGGATGCAGGCCATGAACGTCACCAGCCACAGCAGGATGCCGCAACTCACCGCCGCTTCCGGCGGGATTCCATAAATCACCTGCAGCGCGCTGATCACCGCCAGTTGGCTGCCGCCGCCCACCGCCGGCAGCTGCGCCACTGAGCCAATCATGCTGAAGCCCATCAGCAGCAGCACATGGGCCACATCCATGTTGCTGAGGTGAGGATGGTCTCCAACCTTCTTCAAGCGTTTGCCCTTGCGCGTCAGCCATAGCTCGCCCCGGTATTCGTTCAGTTCGTAGCCCTTGGCGTGCAATGCCGGCTGCAACTCATCCACGGTGTCTGGCGCCAGTGGTTGTCCGGCCAGCTCCGGCAAATCGGCCAATTTGGCCGTTTCCACGTCTACTGACGGAGGGCCCTGCTCCACCACTGTCTCGCCCGGATCCGGCGGGTAGGAGTGGGTCACTTCCCGGTAGGCCAAGGCGATGAGAAACCAGATCGCCAGGGAAAGCGCCACCAGCTTGGCGAATGATTTCGGCCCCGCGACCGTGTTCAATCCATCCCCAAAAGCACGTACCTTCTGGTCCACGTGATGTGCCAGTCCGGTGGACACTTTGGAGGTTATTCCGTGGAGGTACCTGGCTACCTGCGGGCCGCGCCTGCGGATCATCACCGCCACTAAAGCCATGAAGGCCACCAGCAGGCAAAGAACCACGGCCGCCCATTGAAACTTGCCTACATAAGGATTGGCTTTGATCTTGCCGGAGAAGAAAACGTCAATCGCCATCAAAACCGTGAAGGCGCCAGTATCGAAAATGCGCTCTACCGTCCACACCCCGATCTGCGAAGAAACGCTCACATCCTCTTTTTTTGCAATCAGGTAGGGACGAATGAATTCCCCCGGCCTGCCCAGCAGCGCCAACCCGGTAAAGCCGATAAACGTAGCCGGAATCAGGTTTTGCGACCGCGCCTGGCACACCGGCTCCAGGAACACCTGCCAGCGCACCGCCCGCAGAACATAGGTAAGGTAAATGAGGATTACGGCAATAACGATCTGCAGCGGGTGAACATGGCTGGCAGCGCGAAAGCGGGCCCAGTCAAAGGACCGCCAGTGCTCAACCTGGAAATACACCAGAAGTCCCAGGACGACAACGACTACGGAGGTAGTAAGGATGCGCTTCTTGGTCATGCGGGCGCCGGGCCCAGGGGCAAACCTCCAAACTAAATGACCTTATTACGGCAGGTCAACGTTGCTCCTCGTCCGCAAGGGATCAGGAGCCTGTCCCCGCCTGTTTCTGGGCGGACCGGCCAGGCACCCGTGTGGGAGTGGACACGGTCTGACGGTTACCGCTTCGGCTTAAAGTCTTCTTATGTGCGTTTTGCGCTCGCTGCTCCGCCAGCTTCTTGCGATTGAACTCGCGTATGACCTTGGCTACGTAGGCATGCGTTTCGCGGTACGGCGGAACCCCATGATACTTGGCTACCCGCTGGGGACCTGCGTTGTAGGCAGCCAGCGTCTTGGCCATGTCGCCGTGGTAATAGTCCAGCAGTTCGCGCAAATAGTGCGTGCCGCCATCCACATTCGCTGCCGGATCAAAGGGATTCTCCACGCCCAGCTTGGATGCCGTTCCTGGCATCAACTGCATCAGCCCTTGCGCCCCTTTGGGCGAGACGGCGTGCGGATTGAAGCTGCTTTCCGCGTGAATCACGCTGGTGATGAAGTCGGAATCAAGTTGGTGCCGCGTGCTGGCCGCGCTCACCGCCTCGTTCACATCCGGGCTGACAGGGGCAGACGGCGTCCACCGCTGTGCGGGGGTATTGTCTTTGTCGAAGCGGATGATTTCCGCCGTGGGAATATCCACGTAGCTGTCGTTGCCCGGGGCGAAATATAGGCGCGTCACCTGCTGCAGCACCGAGCGGTGATCGTGGCGGATGGAAAAACCGTTGCTCAGTACCGCCACTTCGCCTGCAAAAGCGGTGCAGGCTCCCAAAATGATGAAAACTCCGATTTTGGAGAAAAACTTCATGGAATTTGGAGTGGAGCCCTAAACTGCTGTTTTTGCGCCACTTAGTACCTGCTCCACTGCCGTGGCCACGCCCGCTTCATCGTGCAGGCCGGTAACCATCCAGCCCCGGTCCCGCAACTCTGGGGAGGCATTCCCCATGATAACCGGGATACCGGCAAACTCAAGCATCTCAACGTCGTTGTAGTTATCACCGATGGCCATGACCTGTTCCCGGGAAATGCCGCGGTAACGCGCCCACCGCTCCACGGCATGGCCCTTAGAGCAGCCCTGGTTGAGCACGTCCACAATGCACAGGTCGCGCACGGGGTATTCCGTGCGCAGGACGGTGATACGGTCGGCAACTCTACAGCTGGCAAGGGTTTGGAGCGCACCGCGCATGCGCTCAATGGTGCCGCAGAACATGGCCTGTATGGGGTCGCTGACCAGGGCCTTTTCAATAGGCACCACGAAATCAATGAATTGCATGTTCTTTTCCAGCCAGCGCTGGATACTCCCGGTCAGTTCGTCCATGCGCTCTAGCACCAGCGCGCCCTGAGTTTCGGTGTCGAAAGTGAGAACCGTGTTGCCGCGATAGTCGCGCATGGCCGCAACTAACTGACGCGCTGTGTCTACAGGCAAGAGGTCGCGGTGGAACAGTTCGCCGCTGAGGGACCGCGTAACCGCGCCATTGGAACTGATGAGCCAGAGGTTAAAGGCCAGTTGCTGGGCAATGGGCAGGGCAAAAGTGTGCCGGCGGCCGGTGACCAGGATGATCTCCACTCCGGCCTCATGCGCCCGGCGCAGGACGTCGAGGTTGGGGGGAGGAATCTGGAACTGGCTGTTCAGCAGGGTGCCGTCAATATCTATAGCCAGCAGGCGGATGGGAGGCTTCACTGCTTAAATTCTAGCAGAGCAGGCTCTAAGAGCTGCTTTGCCACATGCTATAGTTCGAGCAGTCGCTCACGATGGGTTCGATCTTCTATCTGTTCTCCTGGGGGATCATCCTCCAGGCGCTGGCGATTGTGCACTTCATCCGCCGCCGGCCGGATACCTGGTGGATCTTCATCATCATTTTCGGCGGGGCGCTGGGGGCGATCATCTACCTCCTGGTGGAGGCGGTGCCGGACCTGGGATTGCTGCGACAGTCGTTTAAAGCTTTTCCGCGGCGGAGCCGCATCCGTGAACTGGAATTCGCCGTCCTCGACAATCCTTCCGCGGGAAACTATGAGGAGTTAGCCGACCTCTACCGGGAAGACGGCAAGTACGCGCGCGCCCGCGAGTGCTACAACAAAGCAATTTCGCCGCGCACCAACCACCCCGATCCTTTCTACCATCGCGCCGTCTGCAACCTGGAACTGGGCGAACCGGCCGCCGCCATTCCCGATCTGGAGCGCGTGGTGACTGAGGACCCGAAGCACGGCTACTACCGTGCCCAGGGTTTGCTAGCGCACGCTTACGCGCTTAGCGGGCAGACCGACAAGGCAGCCGCGCTGTTTCAGCAGGTCACACAGGTTTCCACCCTTTCTGAAACCCAATACAACTACGCCACGTTTCTTGCTTCCCAGCACCGCCAAGGCGAAGCCCGGCAGTGGGCGCAGCGCATCCTGAACAAGAAGCCGACCATGCCGCGCTTTCAGAAACGCCAGGAGCGTCCGTGGTTCCGGCGCGCGTCGGGCTTGTTGCGCCGCCTGCCCGCCTAATATCTAACAAACGTCCTGTCTTCGCGTTGGATCTGCGGTGAGTTCCGTGTAGCCGGCTGCAGCCGGGGGACTTCATCTGAAAGGCAACGGGCGTTGGTTCAAGCAATGCGAGACAATGTCGAGATGCAAGCCTGGCCCGATCGTCGCCTGCTGGACCTATTGAAACTTGAGATTCCGATCATACAAGCGCCCATGGCGGGATCCGATTCGGTTGCATTGGCCCGCAGGGTGTCCTCGACCGGAGCGCTAGGTTCGCTCGCATGCGCGTTACTCAGCCCCGATCAGGTCCGCGAGGCAGTACGCGCACTCCGGCAGGAGATGACGCAACCCTTCAATCTGAACTTTTTTTGCCACACGATGGAAGATCCCGACAGCGGCTCAACAGAAAGATGGAAAAGTTTCCTGAGGCCACATTACAGGCGCTTAGGGCTGGACATTGAGAGCGTTGCCCCAACCCGGCTTCGGCTGCCGTTCAATGACGAGATGTGCGCCGTTGTGGAGGAGGTCAGACCGGCGGTCGTGAGCTTTCATTTCGGACTACCCAAGCTGGAACTGGTTGAGCGACTCAAGAAGCGGAGCATTAAGATTCTGTCATCGGCGACCAGTGTAAGAGAGGCAAAATGGCTTGAGTCGTGTGGTTGCGATGCCATTATCGCCCAGGGCTTTGAGGCGGGCGGTCACAGGGGCATGTTCCTCGAAACAGATATAGCGACGCAACTTGGGTTATTCGCGTTGCTGCCCCAAGTTCGGGACGCAGTTTCCGTTCCTGTCATAGCAGCCGGAGGCATCGCGGACGCGAGAGGGATTGTTGCGGCCCTCGCCCTGGGCGCATCAGGTGTGCAATTGGGCACTGCATATCTGTTCTGCCCAGAGGCTATCGTATCTCCTCTATACCGTCGAGCGCTTGAGCAAGCGACGGAGATGGGAACTGCCGTAACCAACCTATTCAGCGGACGCCCCGCCCGAGGCATTCTCAATCGATATCTCCAGGAAGCCGGACCTATGTCGGACGCGGCGCCTGCATTCCCGTATGCAGCAACGCTGGTTGCACCCCTGCGTGCCGCTTCCGAGCGGGCCGGTTCGCTAGACTACATGCAGTTGTGGTCTGGCCAGGCGGCAGGTCTTGCGAAACCAATGCCGGCGGATCAGTTGACGAGGATGCTTGCCGGGGATGTGCTTCGTAAGCTGCACGAGAGATCCGGCGACTAGTATCTGCCGGCAGGAACTTCAGAGCGATGTGGCGCCCAAGATTCAGGTCCTCGGCTTCGTAGACAACGCCCATGCCGCCCCCACCCAACTTGCGGAGCACACGGTGGTGGGCGATCGTAGTGCCGATCATGACCTTCCTCCGGCGCGGATGGTAGTGCGGAACGTAATGGCAGTCAATTGGAAAGGCTTATGCTCCCTAAGCGTTTCTGAACCTGTTTCTGCCTTCCGCTCACAGCTCCGGATTCGATGCGGCACTTGATGGATGGCGGGCAATTCGGAACTTGTGCTGGTCGGCAAACCCACCAGAACGGCACACTATGCCTCTGTGCCTTCGTGGTGGGCGTTTGTTAGACTTTCGCGCAATGGCGAAAATCACTTTCCTGGAATGCACCCGCTGTGGCGAACATCTCAGCGCCGAGCAGCCGCAGACCGTTTGCCCGCGTGATGGCGGCGTGTTGTTTGCACGCTATGACCTGGCAGCCATAAAGAAGACCTTCAAGCGCGAATCGCTGGCCGGACGCGTGCCGACGATGTGGCGCTACCGCGAAGTGCTGCCGGACGCCGAACCGGTCTCACTGGGCGAAGGCTTCACGCCCCTGCTGCGCAGCCGCGAGTATCCTAACGTTTACATCAAGGATGAGGGCCTGAACCCTACCGGCTCGTTCAAGGCTCGCGGACTCTCGGCGGCGGTGACCATGGCCCGGGCCTATGATCTGAAGAAGCTGGCCATTCCGTCCGCGGGCAATGCAGCCAGCGCGCTCGCCGCCTATTCCGCATCTGCAGGGATTGAAGCCCACATCTTCATGCCCAAGGATGTTCCCCGGGCCAACCTCGTGGAGTGCCGCAGCTATGGTGCGCACGTCACGCTGGTAGATGGGCTTATCAGCGACTGCGCACGGTTGGTCGCCGAGAGTAAGCAGGCCGAGGGCTGGTTCGACGTCACCACGCTGAAAGAGCCCTTTCGCGTGGAAGGCAAGAAAACCATGGGCTACGAGGCAGTGGAGCAACTGGGATGGAAGGTGCCCGACGGGATCATCTATCCGACAGGCGGCGGGGTTGGCCTGATCGGCATGTGGAAAGCGTTCGATGAAATGGAAGCGCTGGGCTGGATGGGCAAGGAACGCCCCAGGATGGTCAGCGTGCAGGCCAGCGGTTGCGCCCCCATTGTTAAAGCATGGGATGAACACAAGAGCGCAGCGGAAGCATGGGTCAACGCGGCTACGGTGGCGGCCGGCTTGCGTGTGCCCAAGGCTTATGGCGACTACCTGATGCTCGACATCCTGCGCAAGAGCAAAGGCACGGCGGTGGCCGCAACCGACCAGGAGATCATGGAGGCGTTGCAGCATTGGGCACGCACAGAGGGAATTTTCGCGGCGCCCGAAGGAGCGGCCGCGCTGGTGGCTTATCGCAAGCTATTGGCCAGCGGTTTCTTTAAGGCGAGCGACACCGTGGTGCTTTACAACACCGGCTCTGGCCTGAAGTATGTGGACGCGATCGCGCAATACATGGAGAAGGATGCGACGCGACCGGCAGCGCGACAAATCGGGGGGATCATCGGGCCGTACTAATTGAACATTGATGATTGAAGAATGACGACCGTTTACCACAAAGGACACGAAGGAAGTAGGGATTGACTTCAGGTTCTCGGGCGACCGGGAGGGGCACCGGAAAGCGCGAGATGCTTCGGCGCTAAAGCGCCTCTGCATGACGCCGGCTTTTTCTTGGCATGACGCAGGCTAATTTATTTGGCGTCGGCCAGCACAGCGTTGTCGTAGTTGCAAACGGCCTCATGCCCCTCGGGGAAGATGTGACGCTGGGCAATCCAGTCGAAAGCTTCCTCGTAAGCTTCGCGGGTGTAAGGCTCGAAGATGATGCGTTCTCCCGGCCCCCAGCGCCGCGTATCCATCTGGCCGTGGAAACGGGGAGGGAATTCCTTCTTGTAGTAGTGGGTGTAGAGTTCGGGGCGCAAATCAATGTCGCGCTGGGCCCGGCGCAGGGCGCGGAAACATTTTTCGATGTCCTCCGGATCCGGATTGCCGTTCACCATCGAGGCAATCATGAAAGTCGTATCAATGATTTTGCGGAATCCCAGTTGCTCCGCGAAATAGTAGGGGCCGCTGAACAGGGCCGCCGCCGGCACTTTGCCATCAATCAGCAGTTCCATGCGTTTGAAGAGCAGGCCATCGGCAAACGACAGATTAATCTTCTCCAGGGGCAGGTATTGTTCCAGCGCCTGGATTGTCGAGTAATGGCTGCCGGACTGAAAGCCGACGGAAATAGGCACTCCCGCCAGCTCCTCCGGCCGCCGCACAGGTGAATCGGGCGGCACAAAAATGCCCGAGGGCGCGATGGAGTAAGCGTTGGGGTAGAGCTTGCCGTGCCCCGCGGAGGCCGCCATGTTGACTGTCCAATGGCAGGCGCAGTTCATGTTGGCAGTGCGTCCGGCTTCAAAGGTCTGGTAGGCGCCAACCTTGTTGCCGAGGTCGTGCTTCTTGCCGGCCGCCGAGGTCAGCTCGTCGTGGAACTCGTAGTCCAGGCCTTCGGCCGCGAAGTAGCCCTTTTCCTCGGCTACCCATTCCTGAAGCCGCATGTGCGGTGCGATGATGAACCTGGCCATGTGAAGACCTCCTGGCTGACGATTGCCGATTGATGATTGACGATTAATGATTGGATACCAAGCTGTCAGCTATCAGTCGTCAGCTTTAATTTATGAGCCGCCTTTACTACACCGACTCGCTTCTCAGCGAATTTGACGCCCAGATCGTGGATTTGGTTACGGCGCCGCGGCCCGCCGTCGTGCTGGACCGCACGGCATTTTATCCCACCAGCGGCGGGCAGGTGTTCGATACCGGCTGGCTGGAGGCGAATGGGACCCGGCTGCGCGTTCTGGAAGTGGCCGAGCAGGATGACCGCATTCTGCATTACCTGGAAGCGGCCCCGGCCAATTTGGCCGTTGGCGTCAGCGTCCGTGGAACCATCGATGTCCCCCGCCGCCGCGAACACATGCAGCAACATTCCGGACAGCACGTGCTCTCGGCAGCATTTATCCGCCTCTTCGAGATGCCGACCGTCTCCTTTCACATGGGCGACGAGGCCTGCACCATTGACCTGGACACGAAGGCGGCGACGGCGGAACAGGTGGAGAAAGCAGAGGATCTGGCCAACCAAATTGTGATGGAGGACCGGCCGGTGGAGATTCGCTTCGTCAGCCTGGAAGAGGCGCGCCGGCTGGGCTTGCGCAAGTTGCCACCGGTGGAGAGGGAACAGCTGCGCCTGATTGATATTCGCGACTTCGATCTGACCGCCTGCGGGGGCACTCACGTGCGCAGCACCGGCCAGATTGGCGCCATCCTGGCGCGCAAGGTGGAAAAGGTACGCCAGGGCGTGCGCATGGAATTTGTTTGCGGAGGAAGGGCGCTGGCGGCGGCGCGGCGCGATCGCCTGGCCCTGAACGAAGCCGCCGGCGTGCTCTCCGCGCACATCTGGGAATTGCCGGGACAGGTACGCAAGTTGGCGGATGAAGGCAAGGCCGCCCGCAAACAGCGTTCTGAGCTGTTGAACGAGCTGGCGGAGCTCCGTGCCGCACGCCTGCTCGAAGAGACACCCGAAACTAACGGATTTCACCTGGTGGTGAAAGTGTTTCCGGAGCGAAACCTGGAGTTCATCAAGCTGCTGGCACAGAAGCTGGCGCGGGCAGAGGGCAAGCGGGCGGTCGCCCTGCTGGGAGCAGGGGAAGGGTCGCCCGCGCTGGTGTTTGCCCAAACCGCCGGATTGTCGTATGACATGGGGGCGCTCATGAAGGAAGCCCTGGCGGCGAGCGGCGGCCGCGGCGGCGGCACGAAGGATATGGCGCAGGGAGGGGTGGCCGTAGCGGAGATGCTGGAGCCAGCGCTGGAAACAGTTCGATCCAAGCTATTCTGAGTTTCAAGTTCCCAGTTTCAAGTTTCAAATCTGGTGTCGCCCCTACGGGGCTCTTTCGTTCTTATGCGCGATTTCCCAGGGCTTACGCCCTGTGCTAAATGCTGTTTCGCCCTTCGGGCTGAGGTGTGGCCGAGTCTTAGTTCGGCTCGTGGTCCCGGGAAACTCGACACTTAAAACTCGAAACCCCCTTGAAACCTTGAAACCTTCCCCCTCCGCTCCCTCTGGGGTAATCTCATATCTGCATGGAACAGCGGGTCATCCTGGTCAACCAACTGGTGAAGCTGGGGGTGGCGGCGGCCATCGCCAGCGCCCAGGTGCGCTCGGTGTGGTTCAAGGGCCTGCTGTTCAAGGAAGAGCGCACCACGGCGGAGAAGATCCGCCTGGCCCTGTTCATCGGCGCTCCCTTTGCCCTGGGCGTGCTGGTGCGGGCCAGCGTGAAGAACTTTCTTTCCGCCGACATGTCGTTCGAAGCCACGATTCTTATCGGCGTGATCGGGGGCCGGGTGGCGGGCGTGGTGGGCGGCGGGTTCGTGGCCCTGCCCGGGCTGCTGCACGGGGAGTGGCTGGGGCTGCCCTTCAACCTTCTCGCCGGCCTTATCGCCGGCATGTTGCGCAACCTGGCCGGCGTTCGCGAAGACATCTGGTCGTTCTCGCCTTTCATTGACCTCAGCGTGTACCGCTGGATTCGCCGCAACCTGCCGCGTCCCAAGCTGGACTGGCAGATCATGTTCTTTTTCACCATCATCGTGCTGCGGCTGGCGCGCCAGGCCCTGGCCCGGCAGTTCCCCAACCTCATCTTCTCCGTGGACAGCCCCAACTGGCCGGTGGAAGTGGCGATTTACGCCACCGCCATCGTCTCCATCGCCATTGCGCTCAAGATCTGGAACAACACGCGCATCGAGATGAAGTTGGAGGAGCAGCACCGCGCCCTGCTGCAGGCGCGCATGGAGGCCCTGCAGAACCAGATTAACCCGCACTTCCTGTTCAACACGCTGAACTCGGTTTCGTCGCTGGTGCGCTTCGACCCCGATACTGCCCGCGACCTCATTATCAAACTGGCCAACATCCTG
>DATJFA010000403.1:0-4412 GCA_035496015.1 Terriglobales bacterium
CGCTGCTTCTTGGCCAGCTTCGCCTGGCGGCGCTGTTCTGCGCGCAACTGGGCCCGCTCCTGCTTCTCCCGCATCGTGAGCTGGCGGGCAGCATGTGGCGGCATGGTATGCGCCGTTGCCTCGTGCGGCTTGCGCGATTTGGGCACGTCAGAGCGCTGATCCTGCGCCCAGGCGCCCACGCTTAACAGCAAGCACGCCAAAAACAGCCCTCTGGCTAATTTCATGCACGCCCCCCTGACTTTCCCACCCTTGCACAGCATCGCCTGATTTTTCAAACCCCGGCCCGGTAAAAAGTTGCGTACCAGCGTCTCCGGAGCAACAATTGGGATAGCCCCCGACATCACAGGGAGGGCATTTATGCCTATATTGACCAGGACGGTGGACATGGACAGCCACAAGGGAGCGTTCGAACCGGAAGATCCGCGGGAAAAGGGTAACACCTCCATGGCGGGGCAGCTGCCCCATCGCGGGGAGGATCCTTTGCTTAAGTCATCCGATACCGACTTTCCCGAGCCCGGCGAGAGCCCCGAACACAGCGGCGAGCCGCAGCAGCCCAGCCTGCTGGACCGTGATGAAGAAGAATCCATTGACGGCAGAAAAGCCACGGGAAAGAAGACCACAGGAAAACGAAACCGCCGTTGAGCAACCCAGGAGTCAGGAGTCAGCGCTAGCCAGCAGGGGACGAACGTAAATTTGGGCAAGCATCGCGGGCGAGGGCGCCCGCGCCACACAACTGCTGACTACCGACTCTTGACCCCCGCCTTTACCGCAATTCTTCCATTACCTCTTCCAGCACCTTACGCCCCGGCCGCGTGACCTCCTGCGGCAAGGTGGCCAGCGGCTTGTCCGTCATGTTCACCAGGTCAATGAAGTTGGGAGCTTTGGTGTTCACGTAAAGAACGCCGGTCAGCACTTCGTTCTTTTCATGCGCCTCTAGCAACCGGGTGATGGCTCCGATGCGGTTGGTGGGGTCATAGTCCTCTTCCAATTTGCGCAGGCGGAGCTGGGAGCCGTCGTGCATGGTGACATCCACGGTAGTACCGGGGTCGTAGTCCACGCTGATGTCCTCGAATGCCGGCACCAAGTTCACCTCGTGCAGCGGCTCGTCGTGGTCCTTCATGTATTTGTAGGATTTGGTGGAGCCCTCATGATCGTTGAAGGTCACGCAGGGCGAAATCACATCGAGCATGACCGTGCCGCGGTGGGCTATGGCCGCTTTCAGCATGGCATGCAGCTGCTTTTTGTCGCCGGAGAAGGAGCGGCCCACAAACGTGGCACCCAGCTGAATGGCCAGCACGCAGGTATCAATGGCAGGCAGATCGTTGATGACCCCGGTCTTCAGCTTGGAGCCGACATCTGCGGTGGCGGAGAACTGGCCCTTGGTGAGGCCGTACACGCCGTTGTCTTCGATGATGTAGATGATAGGCAGATTCCGCCGCATGAGGTGGATGAACTGACCCATGCCGATGGAAGCGGTGTCGCCGTCGCCGCTCACTCCCAGCGCCAGCAGGTTGCGATTGGCCAGCACGGCTCCCGTGGCAACCGAGGGCATGCGCCCGTGCACAGCGTTGAAGCTGTGGGAGCGGTTCATGAAATAGGCCGGACTTTTGGAGGAGCAGCCAATGCCGCTGAGCTTAGCCACGCGCTCGGGCTGCACTCCCATCTCGTACATGGCTTCCAGAATGCGCTCGGAGATGGCATTGTGGCCGCATCCGGCACACAGCGTGGTCTTGCCGCCCTTGTAGTCCAGAACGCTTAGCCCGATGCGATTGGTCTTGGGCGTGGGTGTGGATGTGCTGGCCATTTACTTGCCCTCCATCGTCATGATCTCGTCGGTTACGGAGCGCGCATCCAGGGGCAGGCCATGGATGTGCGCGATGCTGCGCAGGCGGGTGATGCGCTCGGGCGCCACGTCCAGCTTGAGCAGCGAGAGAAGCTGCGCGTCGCGGTTCTGCTCCACTATGTACACGCGCTCGTGCTTCTCGATAAAGTCATGTATTTCGCGGGTGAAGGGATAAGCGCGCACCCGCAGGTAGTCAACTTCCAGGCTGTATTCATTGCGCAGTTGGTCACGGCTTTCGGTGATGGCCCAGTGGGAGGTGCCATAGGCGATGATGCCGATTTTCGACTTGCCGGTGTGCACCTCCGGGCGGGGCACGTAAGAGCGTGCGGTTTCGAATTTGCGGTTGATGCGTTCCATGTTGCGCTCGAAGTCATCCGGGCGCTCGCTGTACTGCGACTTCTCATTGTGGCCGCTGCCACGGGCAAACCATGCCGCCGCCGGATGCTCGGTTCCCGGCAGGGTGCGGTAGGGGATGCCGTCGCCGTCCACGTCCTTATACCGCGCGAAGCCGCCTAGCCGCTCCAGGTCTTCCTTGCTCAGAATCTTGCCGCGGGCAATGGGCTTTTCCGGATACTCGAATGGCTCCGACATCCAGTTATTCATGCCGAGGTCGAGGTCGGAGAGCACGAACACCGGGGTCTGGAACTGGTCGGCCAAGTCGAACGCCTCGCCGGCGAAGCTGAAGCACTCATGCGGCGATGAGGGAAACAGCAGGATGTGCTTGGTATCACCGTGGGAGAGGAAGGCGGTGGAGAGCACATCGCCCTGCGAGGTGCGGGTGGGCAGGCCAGTGGAAGGGCCGACCCGCTGGATGTCCCAGATGACCGCGGGGACCTCCGTGTAATAGGCGAGGCCGGCGAATTCGGCCATGAGCGAGATGCCCGGGCCGGCGGTGGCGGTCATGGAGCGGGCCCCTGCCCACCCGGCGCCGATTACCATGCCGATGGCGGCCAGTTCGTCTTCCGCCTGCACAATGGCGAAAGTAGCCTTGCCATCCGGGCCGATGCGGTACTGCTTCATGTAATCAATCAGGGTTTCGACAAGAGACGACGAGGGCGTGATGGGATACCAGGTTACAACCGTCACGCCGGCAAACATGCAGCCCAGGGCAGAAGCGGAGTTGCCGTCAATGATGATCTTGCCCTTGTTCTTATCCATCCGCTCGATGCGGTAGGGATCGTTCTTGGTCAGGCTGGCCACGGCGTAGTCGTAGCCGCCGCGCGCCGCCGCCAGGTTCAACTCGGCTGCCTTCACCTTGCGGGCAAACTGTTTGCGGATAGCCTTCTCCACTTCCGCCATGTCCAGGTTCAGCAGGCGCGCCACCACGCCCACGTAGACCATGTTTTTCACCAGCTTGCGCAGCTTGGCTTCCGGGCACACGCTGGCCACCAGCTTGTCGTAGGGCACGGAGTAAAAAATCACGTCCTGGCGCAGGCTGCGCAGGTTGAGGGGCTCGTCGTAGAGCACCACCGCGCCATCGCCGAGTGCCATCACGTCTTCCTGCGCCGTCTCTGGGTTCATGGCCACCAAAAAGTCAATTTCCTTTTTGCGCGCGATGTAACCGTCCTTGTTGGCGCGGATGGTGTACCAGGTGGGCAGGCCGGCGATGTTGGAGGGAAACAGGTTTTTGCCGGAAACCGGCACGCCCATCTGGAAGATGGTGCGCAACAGCACCGTGTTGGAGCTCTGGGAGCCGGAACCGTTCACGGTGGCTACCTGGATGCTCATGTCGTTAACCACGGGCTTACTGGAAGGTCGCCCGGCGTGCTGGATTGCTACATCAGTGGTGGCCATGGGGTCTTATCCTTCTGCTCTACGGGACTGGAATGGGTCTGCCATTGTGGGGAAACTATTCATTATACAAACCGCTCGGGATGGCGGCAAAGCCGCGAGGGGCGGGGGAACAGGACTGGTAACGGCCCGGACACTACTCTTCGCGGAAGAACCGCGCCATCTGGCGGAACTTATTGTATCGTGAGGCGAGTAATTCCGGAGCAGGGATTTTCTTGAGCTGGCAGTAGTTCTTCTGCAGGGCGGAATCGAGCAGCGCGGCGGCGGCATCGTGGTCGCGGTGGGCCCCGCCTTCCGGCTCCGGCACCACCTCATCCACGCAGCCCAGCTCTTTCAGGTCAGTGGCGGTAATGCGCAACGCCTGAGCAGCCAGCTCCTTTTTACCCGCATCGCGCCACATGATGGACGCGCAGCCCTCCGGCGAAATTACCGAATAGATGGAGTTTTCCAGCATCAGCACCCGGTCCGCCACGGCGATGGCCAACGCGCCGCCGCTGCCCCCTTCCCCGGTAATGGTGGTGATCACGGGGACCTGCAGGCGCGCCATCTCGCGCAGGTTACGGGCAATGGCCTCCGCCTGCCCGCGCTCCTCCGCTCCCAAGCCAGGATAGGCGCCGGGGGTGTCCACAAAGGTGAAAATCGGGCGGCCGAACTTTTCCGCCAGGTGCATAGCGCGCAGCGCCTTGCGATAGCCTTCCGGATTGGGCATGCCGAAGTTGCGGTACACCTTCTGTTTGGTGTCTCGCGCCTTCTGGTGCCCCAGCACCAGCACCTCGTC
>DATJFA010000404.1:0-13924 GCA_035496015.1 Terriglobales bacterium
GCCCCTCAGGGTGACGCCAGACGGGGAGGAAGGGACGAAGGGAGGTGCTGTACTCGCCCTGCATTTGTCGTGTTGAAATTTGCAGTCAACACTGCTGCCACATATGCTGACCACTGATCACTGACGACTGATCACTGACCACTGCTTCTACGTGGTTTTCTCCTTCGTCACCGTCCCCAGCAGAATCTGGAACAGCAGCAGCCAGCGCTTTACGTTGCTGGTCATCAGGAAGTTTTCTTTTACGTGCTCGCGCCCGTTCTTGCCCATCTGCTCGGCGAATTCCGGGTGGGTGAGCAGGTAGCGGATCTGGTAAGCGCAGCCTTCCACCGAATGCACCAGCACGCCGGTGAGCTTGTGAATCACCTGGGTGGGAATGCCGCCCACGGCGCCGGCAATGGTGGGCTTGCCCTTCCACAGCGCCTCAGTCACAGTTAGCCCGAATCCCTCCTTTAGCGACTTCTGCACCACGATGGTGGAAGCCCGCTGCAGAGCATTGATCTCCAGCGCCGACCACGGCGGCAGGTTCAGGATGATCACGTCCGGGTCCTCGCCCGCCGCGTCCATCACCTCCTGCAGGACAATGGCGCCTTCGGGATCGTCGGTGGCGCCGCCTCCGGCCAGCACCAACTGGCAGTCCACGTATTTCTTTGCCAGCTTGTAGGCCTGAATGACGCCCACCGGATCCTTGAGGCGGTCGAAGCGGGAAATCTGGGTGACGATGGGCCGGCTGCGGTCAATACCGAAGTCGTCGCACACTTTCTGGATATAACCGGCGTCAAGTTCTTTGTTCTTCTCCGAAAGCGGATCAATGCAGGGATAGAACAGGTACTGCGGCACCATAAGCTGCCGCGAGAACGCAGGCGAAGAAAACACGGTGGCGTCGTACTCCTCGATCATGGGGCGCAGAAAGCCCCAGACGTCGGGATGAGGATTGGACAGATCAATATGGCAGCGCCACATCCACTTTCCCCGGTTGCGCTCGCGGGAGCGGATCAGTCCCGCCGGCTGCGGGTCATGAATGACGAACAGGTCCTCGGTGAACTGCATGCGCTGCCGGTTCTGCTCGTTGTAGCTCAGGAAAATGTCGCGCGCTTCCTTGGTCAGCACGTATTCGCCGCCGTGCAGCGCGTTATGAAAGGCTTTGGTCACCTCGAAGAAGTCGTTGCCGCCGGTGATTACGTCCCAGCGCGTCACCACCTCCAGTTCGCTGAGCAGGGGTATCAGGCGGTTGAGCATCTCGGCCACGCCGCCGCCCATAGAGGTGGAGTTCACCATCTTCACGGTTTTGCTGCGCAGCGGATGCGCCAGGTAGCGCAGTTCATCCAACTGCGGCTTGCCGATGATGGGCTCGTAGTCGTCCAGCCGCGGGGGAGGCGGGGGCGCGGGCGGTGTTTCCGAAATGCGCGGCCGTTTCCGCCGCTCACGCGCCGGCGCTTCCGACCCGCCGTTGCGCGGGGGCGCCTCCACCGGAGCCGCCGTTACCGTCTCGCCGCGCCTCTGCTCGAGCGCGCGTTCTTCCACCTGGTCCTTCCTTTCTTCCATTTCCACCTCATGCCTGGGAATGTAAAGTTCGTTCGATTACGCGCACCATCACCCGCCGCACGTCCTGCAGCGTGGAGGTGTAGATGTCAATGCGGTTGAACTGATCGGCGATGCGCCCCAGGTCCAGCTCCGACTCCAGCCATACGGAAAAATCATTGGAATTCAGCTTCAGCCGCAGGCGCGCTTCAATGAAATGATAATGAATGCAGTGAATGCTTACCTGGTCCAGGCAGTCACGAAATTCCACCAGGTTGCGGGCCACGAAGGGCGTGGGCACCACCACCGCGTCCGAGGCGCAGAAGTAAAACGGCTCCATGGCCACGCGATCCGCCGCGCGCGGGTTGCGCTCCAGGTAATCGTGCACGATCTGCACAATGCGCTCCCGCAGGCTCTCCACGGAAGTGAACTCCCGCACGTCCACCGAGGCCAGGCGTTCCGCCAAACCTACCTCGTTGCAGGCGGCAAAGGCCCAGTGGGCGTAATCGTTGGAAAAGCCCTCGCGAATGAAGTGGTGCTCCTGCAGGGTGCGGAAGGTGTGCTGAAAAATGGATTCGCTGGGCACCGTCCGCAGGGCCGCCAGCAACTCGCCCAGGGTGCTGGCTTTGTCGCGCTCGATCCGGAGCAGATGCGCCGCCGAGTTGAAGTAGAAAGGCGCGCCCGCCCAGCGCACCGGCGGCGCCGGCAGTTGTGCAGTAGCCATTTTGGGGGAGCCTCCTGCTGGTCTCTCTCGCCTGTTGGCTTCGAGGCTGCTCTGCGGCCTTAGATGCCGCCAGGGCCGGCCATTGTTTGCTCCTGTTCACGATACACCATGGCGGCGGGCCTGTGCTCGTGCCCGGCAGCAGCTCCCTAAATCGCGCAGCAGCTTGCGATTTTGCTGGTAGCCACCCCGCCCCCATTAGACAATTAAAGCTCCGCCCATCGTCTTCTTCTCTCTTATGCCAAGTGGCGCTGACACGTTGCTGCTGGAATTGTTCGCCATTTTTGTGTGGGCGAAGATTTTTGGCGAGCTCTTCGAGCGCCTCTCCCTTCCGGCCGTGCTGGGCGAAATCCTGGCCGGAGTAATTCTCGGCCCCCATGCCGCCCGCCTCATCTTCCCCAGCGCAAATGTTTACGCCTTCGCGGAACTCGGCGCCATCTTCGTGCTTTTTACCGCGGGACTGGAGACCCGGCCCCAGGACCTGCTGCGGGTGGGCAGGCAGTCGCTGGGGGTGGCTGTAGCCGGGGTAGTTGCTCCCTTCGCCCTCGGCTTCTTCTACATGCGCCTGCGGGGCGAGGCCAGCCATGAAGCCATCTTTGTGGCCGCCGCCATGGTGGCCACCAGCGTGGCCATTACCGCCCGCGTGCTTGCCGACCTGCACGTGCTCAACACCCGCTTCGCCCGCATCATCATGGGCGCCGCCGTCTTCGACGACATCCTGGGCATGATCCTGCTCGCCCTGGTCAGCGGCATGGCCAGCGGCGGCGGCATCCGCTGGTGGCACCTGGGCGTGACTTTTGCCGAAGCCATCGGCTTCGCCCTGTTCATGATTTTTGTCGGACCGCGCATCGTGCGCCGCGTGCGCCCTGGCCTGCGCCACATGTCGCTGCAAAACGCGCCCCTGGTGCTCTCCCTGGCTATTTGCCTGCTCCTCTCCTGGGCCGCGGCCCGGATCGGAATGGCCGCCATAATCGGGGCCTTCTTCGCGGGCCTGGTTCTGGCCGACTTTGCGCCGGAGTGGCGCCTGCAGCCGCGCATTCACGCCATCAACGAATTCCTGGCACCCTTCTTCTTCTTCGCCATTGGCGCCCGCCTCGACGTTCACCTCTTTTCCGGCAACGTGCTGCTCGACGCCTTTGTGATCTCGCTGCTGGCCGTCATCTCCAAGGTGCTGGGTTGCGGTCTCCCGCTGCTGCACGAAGGCTGGCCTACGACTCTGCGCGTGGGCATTGGCATGATGCCGCGTGGCGAAGTGGCTCTGATTGTGGCCCTGGTCGGCTTGCAGATGAACATGGTGTCGCAGTCGGCCTACGCCATCGTGATTTTCATGACCGGCTTCACCACCATTTTGGCCCCCCCGCTGCTGCGACTGCTGCTGCGCCCCGGCCGCAAGGGACCGGGGAGTGCGGCCCCCAGCCTGGTCGGCGCGCAGCAGGGTGGAAGTGCCAACTGAGCGCAGTATTGTGGCGCGGGCGCCCTAGCCCGCGAAACCCAAGGCTGGAACTGTTTCCCTCATTTATAATCTCGCCTTCTTGACGGAGGGCGAGTGCATGGGCCTGCAAGGCCGCGTGGCGCTGGTGACCGGGGCTTCGCAAGGAATTGGGCGGGCCTGCGCTCTGCGCCTGGCCAGCGGAGGCGCCACCCTAGCCCTGGCCGCGCGCAATCAGGAAAAGCTGGAGCAGGTTGCAGCCGAAATCAGCGCGGCCGGAGGCAAGGCGGCGATCTTCGCCATGGATGTCGGAAGCGAGGAGCAGATCAAATCCGCCATTCGCGCCGCCCTCGACCAGTTTGGCAAGATTGACATCCTGGTCAACAACGCCGGTATCACTCGCGACCAGTTGGTCATGCGCATGAAGCGCGCCGACTGGGACGCCGTGCTCAACACCAACCTGACCGCCGCCTACCTCTGCATTCAGGCCGTCATCGGCTCCATGCTCAAACAGCGCTGGGGACGCGTTATCAATATCAGCAGCATCTTCGGCCAGATGGGCCAGGTAGGGCAGGCCAACTATTCGGCTTCCAAGGCGGGCCTCATTGGCCTTACCATGGCCGTGGCCCGCGAGGTCGCCTCCCGCAACATCACGGTAAATGCTGTCGCCCCGGGCTATATCGAGACGTCTATGACAGCGGGCCTGCCTGCGGAGATGAAAGACAACATCCTCAAGATGATTCCCCTGGGGCGCGCCGGCAGCGATACCGACGTGGCGCACGCGGTCAACTTTCTCGCCTCCGATGAGGCGGCGTACATTACCGGGCAGGTGCTCAATGTGAACGGAGGCATCCTGATGGGGTAGCCCGCACGCCGCCATCGCCCGCCATCGGCATCGCCCAGGCGGTCACGCCTGAACACCTCGCCGAAGCGCGCGTTTTGTTTCAGGAGTATGCCGCCTCGCTCGGCTTCAACTTGTGCTTCCAGAGTTTTGACCAGGAACTGGCCGGGCTGCCGGGTGAGTACGCGCCGCCCCAGGGGCGCCTGCTGCTGGCGCGAACCGGAGGCGAACTGGCCGGCTGTGTTGCCCTGCACCCGCTGCAGGCCGGCGTTTGCGAAATGAAGCGCCTATATGTGCGGCCCCAATATCGCGGCCAGGGCATCGGCAGGGCGCTGCTTAATACGGTGCTGGGGGAGGCCCGCGCCATCGGCTACCAGCGCATGCGTCTGGACACCGTGGAACCGGTCATGCAAGATGCTGTGCGCATGTACCGCGCCTATGGCTTTCGGGAGATCCCCCCGTACCGGGAAAACCCGATTCCGGGCGCCCTGTACATGGAAATCGAGCTGCCTGGCTGACTAGCTGGCTAGCCAGCCAGAGAGCTAGTCAGCCATCGTGAAGGAGCCGCCGTGAAAACAACCGTCCTGCTGCTGACGTTGCTTCTCTCCGCCACCACCTTTGCTGCCAGCGGCAAAACCGTTTCTTACAAGAGCGGGGACGAAACCGTTCACGGCGTACTGTTCACGCCTAAAGGCAAGGGGCCGTTTCCCGCTCTTGTTGTCATCCACGAATGGTGGGGACTGGTGCCGTGGGTGAAGGAGCAGGCGGCCAAGCTTTCCGACCAAGGCTACGTCACGCTGGCGGTTGACCTCTATCGCGGCAAGGCCACGGACAGCCCGGAAGTGGCCCACGAACTGATGCGCGGCTTGCCGGAAGATCGCGCCAACCGCGACTTGCTGGCCGCAGTGCAGTACTTGAAATCGCTGAAGAACGTTAACCCGGCCAAGATTGGCTCCATCGGCTGGTGCATGGGCGGCGGCTACTCGCTTGACCTGGCCATTGCCGATCCCACGCTGGCGGCCGACGTCATCAACTACGGCCACCTGGCCACTGACCCCGCCCGCCTGCAGCAGATTCACGCTCCCCTCCTGGGCTTGTTCGGCGCCCAGGATAAAGGCATCCCACCCGCCGATGTGCACAAGTTTGAACAGGATTTGCAGCAGATGGGCAAGAAGATTGACGTGACCATTTATCCCGACGCCGGCCACGCCTTCCAGAATCCCGATAACAAGGCCGGCTACCGCCCCGCCGATACCGCCGACGCCTGGAACCGCACGCTAGAGTTCCTCGCCGCCAACCTGAAAAAGTAACTGGCGGAGCAGAACGCCGCTTTGCGGCAACCCACCTTAACGACTGTCATTCTGAGCGAAACAGGCCGGTTCACTGGCCAACCGGCCTGTGGAGTCGAAGGACCTCGTGTTCGTTCACTCCCGAACAGAACCATCTGCTCGCCAGCTTTCCCTGCTGACTACTTTTTTAAATTCCGCTTGCCAGACCGTACTACTCTGGTTACTATGCACTCACCCTCAAGGACATTTTCAGGCTGCTGCCCACCATGAATATCGGCGAGACGATTCGCAACCTTCGGCTACATAAAGGCATGTCGCAAGGGGACATCGAAAAGCGCACCGGGTTACTGCGCTGCTACCTGTCGCGCGTGGAGAATGGGCACACCATTCCGTCGCTCGACACTCTGGCCAAGATAGCCACCGCCATGGAAGTCCCGCTCTCGCAGTTCTTCAGCGATTCCAACCACGACAACGGCTCCAAGCCCGCGCCTCAACTCACCGACGACGAAGTCCGCTTCCTGACTCAGATTCGCCGCTATTCTTCTTCCCTGAATGAGAGTGACCGCAAGCTGGTTCTGGCCATGGTGAAGAAAATGGCCGCCACGGCGGGAAAATAGCTACTAGCTGCTAGCTCCTGGCTTCTGGCTTTGCATTGCCCGTATAGGCATTGGTGCCGCTCTTGTGGCTTTGATTGCCGCGTGCAATCTGGTAACTGGCTGCTAGTAGCTAGTAGCTAGTAGCTAGTAGCTAGCAGCTAGAAGCTAGTAGCTGCCCTTACGCTGCTTCCGCCTTCTGCTCCGCGGCCAGGGCCGCCAGTTCTACCCGGTCATGGGCTCCGGTCTTGCTGAAGATGCTCTGCAGATGGCGCTTCACGGTATTCTCGCTGATGTTCAATTCGGCGGCGATTTCGCGGTTGCGCAGGCCGCGCGTTACCAGCAACGCCACCATGTGTTCCCGCTCCGAGAGCCGGTGCAGGCCTCGCATGGCCGGCCGCGCACGTTCCCCCGCCATCCAGTTCACCACCTGCTGAGCAATTTCATTGGAGAAGGCGAGTTGTCCCGCGGCCACGCTGCGGATGGCATGAAAAAGTTTTTCCGGGCTGTCGCGCTTCAACACCAGCCCGCTTGCCCCCAGCCGCACTGCCTGCACGTAATCCACCTCATTATCGGAGCCCGTAAGAATGAGCGTGGGGATGGAAAGACCTGCCTGATTCAGGCTGCGTAGCACCTCAAAGCCGCTGCTTTCGGGCAAGTCCAGTTCCAGTACCAGGACGTCTGGACGATGCCTCTGCACCAGATCCGCCACCTGGTTGCCATTGGCCGCCGAGGCCACCACCTCGATGTCCGGCTGGGTCCCCAGCAGCGCGGCGATGGAATCGCGCACTACCTGGTGGTGATCCGCGAGAATGACTGCCACTTTCTTGCTCATCTTCTGCTCCCAGCCTGGGTTTCCACGTCCTGCCGGCGCACGCTGCCGATTCCCGGTTGGATGTTGGCTGCAGGAAACAGGTTCGCTGCCCAAAATAGCTGCCCTGGTATGACCTTCGTAACCTGACCCTCCCCGCCACCCGGTTTCTCCTCCTATCACCTGTGTTACATTGCGTTTTCCCCTGTTTGCCGCACTATTGTGCTCGGGGCCAGGGTGTGGGGCGCCGCGGTTTGAGGTGATTCGTGACGGCTGACGAAGAACTGAACCAAATAGAAAGCAACCTGCGGCGACTCAAAATCGAGTACGAAATCTATTTCAACAATCCCACCAAGCGGCCTCCTACGGACACCGAGTGGCGCGTCACCAACGCCATTCGCAAACTCAGCGACGGCTATTGCGACGGGCAACGGCTCAACTTCGCCCAGCGCTACCGCTATAACGAACTGGCGCAACGCTACGCCCTGCTCAGCGATCTGTGGCGTAAGAAGATGCGCATTCGCGAAGAAGGATACCGCCGGCCCCAGGACGCTCTGCTTTCAGTGCAAGGCGTGCGCGTTTTCGAAGACCAGCAGCAACCGCCCGCACATCACGCCACCTTGCATCCCTTTACCGTGCAGTGTTCCGAGGTGGGCAGCGAGCGGGAGAAGGTGGAGAAGCTGTTCAACGCCCTGCTGGAAGCCAAGAAGAAAGCGGGCGAGGACACATCCAAGAGCGGCAACCTGGAATCTTTCGAAAAATTCGTGCAGAACAAGACCGACCAGATCCGCAAGCAGTATGGCTGCCACGCGGTGGAGTATTCGGTTGAGATGGAAGCCGGCCAGGTTCGGCTGAAGGCCAAAGCCAAAGTCTAGGCGTTTATTCGCAAGCGCCGGTTCCCAGCTTGTCGAGCTTAGAACACGATCGCGTGCCGCCTTATCGAACTCTTCTGCCAACCAGCGCCCCTAGCAGGCCGGCCAAGCCGGGGGAATTCTGCGCCGCAGTCTGGTCGAATTCAATCCCATCCCCATCCCTTGGTGAACCGCGACCACGCGCCCCGGAAGTCGAATGTCGAACCCCTGGTGCCGCAGCACCACGTCCAGCGCTGTTCCCTGCAAACAGGGTGTCAACACCTCGATATAGCAGCCGGCCAAGCTGATGTCACTAAGCCGGCCGGACATGCCCACGCTGGCGCCCGGAGCGCAAAATTCCACATTCAAGCCCACGCCGGGGTACCGGGCACGTCTGCGTCGTTCACTGATCTGCGTCTTTGCCGGCTGGGCGGCCGCTGAAGCTGGCGCAGCATGCTGGGATTCCTCCATATCGGAATGCGGAGCTCGGTAGTTGTCGGCGCCTGAGCGGGGCAAGTCGCGCTGCCAGATATCCCGATTCGGCTCCAGGCTTCTAAGGCCGACGTGGCCCTGTTCCTGCCTTCCTGGGTCCCCTACCCAAACTACCTGAAATTCTGCGCTTCTGCCCTTGTACTCGACATTGACCTTTTGTCCGGACGCCTTGAGCAAATCAAGGCCTTCCAGGCGAGCTCCGGCGGAACTGACATCGTGGGCGTAGGCGGTTTGGACAAAAGGATTACCTTCCGCATCAACCCCCGACACGGTCACCATGAGCCGCAGAGGAATTCTAGGCTGACGCCGAGTTCCCAGCTATGTCCTCCTCGTATAAGACATCATGAGAGTCAGCCAACAAATTCCGATTATTGGTCGCTGCCCATCAATTTCCGCAGCCAGCCGCGCTTCTCCTTGGTGGCCGCCAGCTTGGCCCGCAACTCCGGCACCACCAGCGCCTGTTCCACTGTCGGCTGATTGAATGCCGCCAGCTTCATCTCCAGCACGTGGGCCCGGTCAGTCGTCCCCGTTTTTGTGTACGCTACGATAAGATCCCGCATGGACAACGGATTTCTGCTGTCCTCCTCCAGATAGGGAATGGCTTCTGCATACCGCTGGTTAACCACGAGGACGCTGCCCATGGCACCGGCGTACGTGCGGCTCAAAGCTGTGCCATGCGTCGCCTGCTGGAGCAGATCGAGTTCTTTGAGCGCCTGTTTGGCCGAGTCGGCGTTGCCGGCGGCTGCCAGACGTAGGGCGCGAAGGCGCAGCACCTCCGCCCGTTCCTGGTGCAACTCAGGGCTCGGGGTGCCGGACGCGTCGGCGAGGGCGGCGGACGACTTCTCCAGGTATTTCAGGCTCTGCTGGTTATCGCGCTCAATCAACGCCATATCGCGGTACGCTTCCGCCTCCAGCAGCACGGCGTGAGCGTTGTGGGCCTGGGTGGCTGCGGCGTCCAGCGCCGCGACCGCCCGCTTGGGCTTTTTTTCGCGCACGTAGGTCAGTGCGGATTGCATCGCATAGCGAACCTGTTCAGGGCGGGCGTTGGCCTTGGCGAGTGCTTTGTCGTATTCCGCGCGCGCGGTAGCCTCCTCGCCCATCAGGGCGTAGGTATCGGCGATTCCCAGTTGAGAGGTCTGGAATGCAGGGTCACTCTGAAGGGCCCGCCGGTAGTGTTCCAGGGCATCGCGATAGTTGCCCGCCATGCGCAGGATCTCCGCGTACGAATCCTGCGGGTTAGGATCTTTGGGCAAGAGCGCCGTATAACGCTCCATGGCGGCAAATGCGTTGCTGAAGTCGCCGGTGTAGGCGTAACAATAGGCCAGTTGATTCCAGGCCGCAGCATATGCGGGCTCAAGCTGCGTGACACGCTGCAGTAGTTTGCCCGCCTGTTCGTACTGCTCCTGGTTGCTTAACCAGCGCCCCGCAAGAAACACAATGTGCTTATCCCTGGGGTAGGAAGCCAGCAGATCATTCATGGCCGCAATGGCGGGCACGTACTGCTCCTCTTCCACGCTGGACAACCACTTAATCAGCAGCCGGTCGCGCTTGCTGGCCTTGGGAGCCAGCGCCTGAGCGCTGCGGAGTTCGCTCTTTTGCTCTTGTGGATCAGTGCTCACGAAAGAAATGAACAGGTGTGCCAGCGCGAAGCGCGGATCCTTGCGCAGCGCTTGCCGCCAGTTGTCCACGGCCTGTGGATAGTGTTCGTTCTCGAAGGCAGTCAGGCCGGCCTCAAACAATTTGCGCGCGTCGAGAACGGAGGCAGCCATGGACAATGCGGGCCGCTTCGGCGCAGGTTTGCGGCGGGGCGCGTGCGTGGGCAGCAGGGCAAGTATCACTATCAGCCCGCGCCAGCCATACATAGAATTCCTCAGGGTGGGTATTGCCAACGTTAGCACTCTAAGCAGTTAGCGAAGGTTTAGCTTTGTGGTTCAAGCTCCCGAAAATTCGTTGGTCGCGCAATCCTGTCTGGCTTCATTACGGGCCATAACTGCTATCTCAAGTGAATGGCGCGAGAATGCATCCCCACCCTGTAGGGTTGCAAGTACCTACAGTAATGTGTACCGAAGCGGCACAGAGACCGCTTTCCCTTGTCCCCGGGGAACTGCTTGCGCGACAATTTCGCCTGAATGACCCGTCCTTCCAAGGCTTTTTGGCCGCCCGTCTTGCTGTGGTTTGTCGTGCTGGTAGTAAGCGCGCCCTGCCTCGGCGCCCACATCAGCGAGTGGCACACCACACACTTCGATTGCGATATCGCGGTGCAAGCCGATGGCTCCCTAATGGTGCGGGAGAGTGATCAGATTGATGTTGTTGCCCCGCCGGAGTATGGCCTGCGCCGCAGCCTTCCCATCGGCTCCGACGACCGCTGGGACCGCGATTACGGCCCCGGCTACACCCGCGATACAGGTCTTCGCGTGCGGCTCATGGAAGTGAAGCTGGACGGCGCCCCCGTACCCTCCCATACCAGCCAAATCCGGGGCAGTCACTACCAGGTAGTTTTCGGCAGCAGCGAGGCTTCGTTGCTCCCGGTATCAGTGGGGCCCCACACAATCGCCATAACGTACCACGTCACCGGAGCAGTGCGGTTCTTACAAGATTATGACGAACTCTACTGGAACGCGCTGGGACACGTGTCCTCCGCGGGCGGCAACGCCACCGTTCGGGTGCATCTTCCAGCGGCAGTTCCGGGCGCGCAGGTGCGAACCGTTTCCTATGCGGGTGGCCGGGGCGTAAGCGCGCCGCGCAGCCCGCTTGACCCGCCCGTTGTCGTAAAGGCTATTCCTGATGGCCGTGAATTCTCGGTTGAAGCTTTGCGCCCTTACCAGAGCCTGGCGGTTGTGGTTCGCTGGCCCAAGGGCTACGTCCAGCCGCCGCAATGGTGGGACCCGGCTCATTTGCCCCTGGTGATCGCTCCGTTGTTGCTGCTTGCCTTCTACCTCGCGGTTCGCCTCATTTTGCGCCGCCACCAGGAGCGGGGAACGGTTTTGCCGCAATACACGCCGCCGCGCGGACTTTCTCCGGCCGCCTTGCGCTATGTAGTGACCGGCGGCGCGGATGGCACCTCCGTAGCCGCGGTTCTAGCTCGCTTCTTGACCAGGGGCGCAATCTCCGCCACCGCAACCGCAGGCGGCTACACCTTTGTTCGCCAGCCAAACTTTGACACTGTCATTTCCAAACTTGCCCCGGAGGAAGCCGCGATCGGCCAGGAACTTTTTAATCCCGCGTTTAACTTCGGCGAGGGTTCCTCGTCCACTGCAGCTTTACAAGAAGAGTTCAACGCGCTTAACGCTTCCGACCCCGCATCTGCGGCAGCCGGTAGCGGCACCACCGGTGGCGCGAAAGATCCTTTCGCGCCGATTTCGCTGGGCATTGCCGATGTTGCGGCGAGCACGCCCACCCCGGCCGCGCAGGATCGGGTCACGCTGAACGAAGGCGATCCTCGCATCAACGTCTTCGTGGGCATGATCTACAGCCGTCTGCACGCTCAGATTGAGGGCAAGTATTTTCGCTGGAATATCGGCTTTGTGCTTCTGGGCATGCTCGCAACGTTCGTCTTCGCCCTGTTGTGGGGGCTGCGCGACACCACTGACGCCTTCGGTTCGGTCTTCCTGACCATGTGGATCATGGGCTTCCTGCAAATCGTCGGCGCCATGGTTACACTCGGCATCCATTCCGCCCGTTTGCCCAGCAGCGCGTCACGCTGGCTGCTGATGGTGCTCGGCTTGGGAGTCATGTTTGGGCTGCCCCTGCTGGTAGCACGGGAGCTGGCGAGAACCACCTCCTGGCCCTTGGTTTGCGCCATGCTATCTATGATTGCGCTCAACAGCCTCTTCATGCCTCTGCTGCGCACCATGACCGCCGATGGCTGCAAGCTGCAGGACGAAATTGCCGGCTACAAAGATTTCCTTCTCGAAGTGGAGCAGGACCGGCTCGACCGCCTGGGCAAGATCGCCAACGCTCCGCCCATGTCAGAGACGCTGCCTTACGCGATCGCCCTCGGCCTGCGCGAAGCCTGGGGAGACGCGCTGGCCACCACCTTCTCCCAGGCCACCATCGCCCGATAACTCCCTTCATCGCCGCGCCGGGAATTGGTAGCGAATAAAAAGCGAAACTGGTATACTCCCTGAAATCGGCTCGGTATGTTGGGCCGTTTCGGCGGATCCGAAACCGCATTGCAGGAGTGATCCATGAAAACGCATTTCGCTCTTTTCATCTGCATGACCCTTTTGCCTGGGTTTGCGGTAGCGGTCCGGGCTCAGACTGAGCTGCCGAAGCCCGCTCCTGAGCTAAGGAAACTCGACTATTTCGCCGACACCTGGCGGGCGGAAGGCGATGTAAAGCCGGGCCCCATGGGCCCGGGCGGCAAATTCACCGGCACAAACGAGGTCCAGTGGATGGACGGTGGATTCTTCCTCGTAACCCACTCCGAGTTCAACGGCGCCATGGGCAAAGGTTCAGAAACCGCTTACATGGGCTATGACAGCAACGACAAGATGTACACCTACGACTCTTTCAACACGCTGGGCGAAGCCGACCACGCTAAAGGCAAGCTGGAGGGAGACACTTGGACATGGCTGAGCGAAACCAGAATGGGGTCACAGACCATAAAAGGGCGACTCACCCTTAAGATGCTTTCGACCACGGCTTACAGCTTTCAGTTTGAAACATCAACTGATGGCGCTGCCTGGAACACGTTATTGCAAGGCAAAGATACGAAGCAATAGATGTCCGCCGCACCTCGACAATCTGCACACCTTCCTGTGCACTCCTGCAAAATTCTTCTGCTCTTGTGATGCGCATCACTCCGCAGCTAACATTTATTAGATATTATTCGCCTCAATTCCTTGCGCTCACTTACGACATTGCAGGCTATCCGACTACAACCATCTTGAGGACCTATGCCTAAAATTCAGCGCGCAATCCTGAGCGTCACCGATAAAACCGGACTGGTAGAGTTCGCCCGCCGTCTCGAAGGCCTGGGCGTGGAACTCATCTCCACCGGCGGCACTGCCCGCCTGCTGCGCGACTCCGCGGTCACGGTGAAAGACATCTCCGAACTCACCGGCTTCCCAGAAATGCTCGATGGGCGGGTGAAGACGCTGCATCCCAAGGTGCACGGCGGCATCCTGCACATGCGCGGCAAGCCCGAGCACCAGGCCGCGGTGGCAGAGCACGGCATCGCTCCCATTGACATGGTGGTGGTGAACCTCTACGCCTTCGAGAAGACCGCTGCCAAACCCGGTGTGCCCTTCGAAGAGTTGATCGAGAACATCGATATCGGCGGGCCCTCCATGATCCGCTCCGCTGCCAAAAATTTCCACGATGTGGCGGTGGTGACCTCGCCCGCCGACTACGCCGCTATCGCCGAGGAAATGGCGC
>DATJFA010000405.1:0-2772 GCA_035496015.1 Terriglobales bacterium
GAGCCCGATGAAGATGCCATGCGTGAAGTTTACGGCCATATGATACCGGCCAACGAGGTGCTGATGGGTAAGGTAAAAGTGCCCAAGGACGCGCAGCCGTTCATCGCCGCCGTTACCCAGGCCAACATGCAAGCCAAAGCCAGCAAGTAAGGCGCGCGACTTACTGTCAATCTAAGGGACCTCGTGGGAAGTGCCGCCCGCGAGGTCTTTTTTTTCTTTCGACCTCACTCGGCCCCACCCGCCAGATTTCAATGGTTGCCGCCGCCCGGTATAATCCCGGTTTCTTCTTTCAGTTCGCCACTGTGGAGGCCTGATGGCAAACGATAACCAAGGCGGTTGGGTGAGGCGCGATTTCTTGCGCACGATGGGGGGATCTGTGCTGGTGACGGCCAGTTCTCGTTTGTTCGGGCGCACGCGCGTGCTTAGAGTTTCCGCCGCCGCGCCCCCGCCGCAGCACGATCGCCTGGAGCCCGAGTGGTATCGCCGCAAGATCGCGCAGGTGCAAGCCGAACTGGACAAGCGCGGCCTGGACGCCCTGCTGCTGATGCACGCCATCAACGTGATCTACACCACGGGATACTTTCATCTCTCCACCGAGCGCCCGCTGGCGGCCTTCATCCCGAAGAGCGGGGATCCCGTGCTCTTCATCCCGGAACTGGAATCGGACCAGGTGAAACTGTGGTGGGTGAAGGATTACGAGTCGTACTTCGATTACCCAGGGCCGGTGAACCGGGTGCGCTGGATAGCGGAGCGCATCGCGCGCCGCGGTTTCGACCGCGCCCGCATCGGTATGGAAGAGCCCACCCAGGGCCGGCTCAACCAGCTATGCCAGGGAGCGCCCAACGCCAGTTTCGTGACCGCCGACGACATCGTGGAGCGCCTGCGCTGGGTGAAGGATGAGGATGAGCTGCGCATCATGCGTCGAGCTATGACCTTTGCCGATTTCACGGTGCAGGCCGGGCGAGACTTTGTCGCTCATCATGGAGCTGTGACCGAAGACCAAATCCTGAAGGCCAGCGCGGATGCGGTGGCGGACAAAATGTCGCGCGAACTGCACGACGTAGTGGGCGTGGGTGTTGACGCGCCTTTCGGCGGGCTGGTTCCGTTTGGCCGCCGTTCCGCCTTTCCGCACGCGGTGCCCAGCAAAGACGTGCTCAAACGCGGCGATCCGCTCATCCTGAGCTTTGGCGCCCAGGTAGGCGGTTATAACGTGGAATGTGAGCGCTCCTTCTGCGTAGGCAAGCCCAGCGACTATGCCACGCGCCTCTACGACGCCATGCTGGCGGCGCACGATGCGGCCGCCTCAGCCATGAAGGAAGGCGCCATCGCGCAGGATGTGGACAAGCTGGGGCTGGACCAGATTCGCAACGCCGGCTTCACTTCTTTCATCCGCCACCGCTGTGGACACGGAATCGGCCTGGAAGCGCATGAGTCGCCCTGGATAGCAGAGGGCGACAAGACCGTGCTCAAAACGGGCATGACGTTCAGTTGCGAGCCGGGAGTTTACGATCCTAAGTTTGGCGGCTTCCGCCACTCCGATACAGTCGAGGTGACCAAAACCGGCGGGGAGATCATCAACAAATACCCCACACGACTGCAGCAGATGATTATCGAAATCTGAGCAGGCAGCAGCACTGGCGTTTTCGGCGTCGTCGCGCTACCTTGGATAGAGCATGCGAGGGAAGCTAACCAAAGCGCTGTGGCTGCTCGTAACCTTAAACCTCGTGGTCGTGGGCATCTGCCCGCTTGCACCTGGCAGGCTGCTGGCGCCCGCGCACAACGGGCAGTGCCAGCAGGAGCGCGTTCCCGCGGGCGGCCCCCATTCCTGCTGTGTAAGCGTCCACCACCAGCCGGCGCTGGTGCGTCCGACGCTGGAAAATTACTTCGCTCTTCCGGCGCCGGCATCTGCCTTGAAACCGCTGATGCAGAGCCGGCAACTTTCTGCGATTAGCACAACCGTTCTCACTCCCAGCCCGCCAGCGCTGCCTTTGGTGTTGCGCATCTAGCCTTCCACTCTTCTTGTGCTGTCCTTACGAAACAGACGTGCTGAGTTGCTGTCGGCGCGGTGCTGGAGGTCTACTTGCGAGCATTCTGGCTGGCCGCTGTTCTGCTGCTTTGCCCACTGGCTCAAGCCGGTTGGGGCGCGACTGCCCAGGTGTGTGCCAGCCACAAAATGCCCGATATGCAGCAAAGTACGGAGCAGCATCGGCAGCATTGCTCGATGGCACACATGACCAACGCCAAACCGGCTACACTGATCACCTCCATTCTGCAGCATACGGATTCGGGCACCAGCCTGGAACCGGCCTCTACGCGTGTACCCATGCTGATGACCACAGCCGGAAAGTGGCGCCTGATGTTTCACGGCGAAGCCTTCCTCAGCGAATTGCAGCAGAGCGGCCCGCGTGGTGGGGACAAATTTTTCTCCACCAACTGGTTCATGCCCATGGCGCAGCGTGACCTCGGTCCCGGCCAGTTGACGTTGCGTACTATGCTCAGTCTGGAACCCGCTACTGTCACAGACCGGCGCTACCCGGAGCTGTTTCAGCAGGGGGAAACCGCGTTCGGCCGGCCTATCGTGGACGGCCAGCATCCGCATGATCTGTTTATGGAACTGGGTGCGTTTTATGACCTCAAGCTAGGAGAGCACGCGCTGCTTTCGTTCTATGGCGCGCCGGTGGGCGATCCCGCCATGGGGCCGGCCGCCTATCCGCACCGCGCCTCCGCGGCGGAGGATCCCGTGGCTCCGCTCGGACACCACCTGGAAGATTC
>DATJFA010000406.1:0-2456 GCA_035496015.1 Terriglobales bacterium
ACTTCTCAATATTGTCTTTGAACAGGACCGTGTCTTTCATGTGGGCGTGGTAAATGGCGCCCTGCTTCCCCAGAAAATGAATGACCTCCACCGGGTCGCACTCCTGCCAGAACAAATGGCTGAGGTCGCAGTTGGCCCCGATCTCCTCGCCCACCGCTTCGCGCAGGCGCATAAGAGTTTTCGGGTTGTAAACGCAAAAGCCAGGGTGCATTTCGAAAGCCAGCTTGTGCACGTTGTGCTCGCGGGAGAATTTGGCAGCCTCTTTCCAGTAGGGGATGATTCTTTCCTTCCACTGCCAGTCGAGAATCTGCGCGTATTCGGGAGGCCAGCGGTAGGTGGCCCAGTTCGGCATGGTGTCCGTGGGGCTGCCGCCGGGACAGCCGGAGAAACCCACAATCACGGGCACTTCCAAGCGCTCGGCGAGCAGCACGGTGTTACGGAATATCTGCGCGTCACGGGCGGCGATTTTGGCGTCCGGGTGAACCGGGTTGCCGTGGCAACTGAAGGCGGCCACGTGGATGTTGCGGTCTTCGAACCTCTTCTTCCAGGCGCGCGCCTTGGCGGGATCGGCCAGTAGTTCCTGGACTGGGCAGTGGGTGGCCCCGGGATAGCCGCCGGTGCCGATCTCCACCGCCTCCAGGCGCAGGGCGCTGATTTTCTCCAGCATCTGGTCGAGGCTGAGCGTGTTGTAAACGGGATCGAAGACGCCGATCAGCAGCTTGCGAGGCGTATTAGCACTAGAGCCCTGCCCGGGGCTGGGCTGGGGAGCAGAAGCCGGACCGCTTCCCGGAGAAGCCGCCAGTGCGGAGAGCGGTTCCGCCGCAGCCAGGGTGGCCGCCACCAGACCGCCTGTAGCAGTGAGAAATTCGCGGCGATTGGAACGCCAGTTCGAGTTGTCACTCATGGGTCAGCTCCCAAAGCTTTGTTTAGGAGACGTTACCCGCAACGTCTCTATCACTATGATTCCGGCGGGGGCGGACAGCCGGGAAAATCGCGGCGAAAAGTATTGCCAATGTACTGCAGGTCCTTGATGCCGATTTCGCTGGTGAAAAAGCTGTCGCAGGTCATTTTGCGCAGCAGGGCAAAAAAGTTTGTGCCCTGGCTCAAGCGAGGGTCCTTCACCCCGTTGGCGCTGTAGGCAATCAGGTCGAGGATTTCCTTCTGCTGCGCCGGAGCGCAGTCGAGGTAAGCCTTGCCGTAGCGGTCGGCGCAGGTGGAATCCAGCCACATCAGGCCGCCACCCAGGGTGAGCTGGTAATCGGTATTCTCGCTGGTGAGAAGGTCAATGAACTCGGGCGCGCCCGCCTCGATGGCGCCGCCGGAGTGGTCGTCGGGCGGGATGATGGTCTGGCAGAGGTTGCGCAAGGTGGCGTACTGGTGCGCTGGGAAGAATTTGGGGTGGTAAGCGCCGGAAGCGGCCTTTTCCTGCTGCACCATGCGGTGTGCGTATTCCGCCGCCTGCGCCGGGATGACCTTGAGCACGGAACCGGCGACTACGCCCACGCCCAGGGTCTTCAGGATGTCGCGTCGAGTGATGGAATCGGACATCAGAGGTTTCCCTTCTTGGCCTCGTTGAGCAAGTACTCGGAGGCGCGCCAGCACAGCGCCATGATGGTCAGCGTCGGGTTCTTGTCGGCATTGCTCACGAAGGAGGCGGCATCGGTGACGAAAAGATTTTTGACCTCGTGCGCCTGACAATAGCCGTTGAGCGCCGACTTGCGCGGGTCTGAGCCCATGCGCACCACCCCCAGTTCGTGGATGATCTCGCCGCCGTTAGAAATGTGGCTCTCCGGAAGGCGCGATTCCAGATAGGTTCCGCCGGCGGCCTCCACGATTTGCCGGAAGGTGTTCTGCATGTCCTCCGCCATGGCTAGTTCGTTGTCGCCCCACTTCCAGTGGAAGCGCAGCACGGGTATGCCCCACTCGTCCACCTGGTTGGGATCAATTTCGCAGTAGCAGTCGGGATTGGGAATCATCTCGCCGCGGCCGGCGAAGCCGATGGTAGTCCCGTAGCTGTCGCGGCACTTCTTCTTCAGGCTGGCGCCATAGCCCTCGAACTGCTCGCAAACGTCGTCGAACTCCCCAACCGACGGCATAAAGCGGCCGCCGCCGAACTCAATGTGGTAGCCGCGCAGAAACTCGTTTTTACGGTCGTACTTCCACCACGGCATATACAAGTGCATTCCGCCTACGCCATCGTGGTTGTGCGGCGGAATCTTGGCCAATTGCGGGAAGTAGCCGGCGCCGTTGCTGCCCACGCTGTCGGTCAAGTAGCGTCCCACCACGCCCGAGCCGTTGGCCAGGCCGTCCGGAAAAAGCGGCGAGCGTGAGTTCAGCAGCAGGCGCGCTGATTCGCAGGCGCTCGCCGCGAGGACCACGATTTTCGCGCGGACCGCATAGTCGCGGCGATCCGTGCGATTCACATACGACACGCCCGTGGCCAGCCCGGCGTCGTC
>DATJFA010000407.1:0-6331 GCA_035496015.1 Terriglobales bacterium
GACTATGATTAACGCCATCCCGCGTTCGTGTTTTGATTGACCCGTCATACTTTTTCCCCAATCCTAATTCTGAAGATTGATCAGCTTGACCATGGCGCGCATGGACACGCCCGAGCGCAAGTGCGTCTGCATGTCCTGCTGTGCCGAAAGCAGGTTCAGGGAGACGCTGATCATGCGTATGTTGAGACCTTGGGCTACATTGACGCCGGCGTTCAGATTGCCGCCCAGCAGATCATTGGGAACCACCACCGGGTTGCCGTTCTGATCGAAGAAACTGAACACCGCCGGCTGCTTGAAGGCGGCATAGAGAACGTCATTGTTGACCTGGACGCCGTTGAAAGGCGTGGTTCCGTCTATGGCGTAGGGAGCTGCCCCACCCGTGCTGTTGATCACGTTTTGCAGCTGGGTGTTGTAGTTGGTGTTCTGGGCGGAGGGAGCGGTGCCCTGAACCTTGAGAATGGCACTGCGCATCATGGTGCAGGGGCAATTGCCATCTGCCAGGGGCTGCAGAGTGTAACGGATGCTTTGCACGTTGCCACTGTCATCAACGTCGCCTTCGAACCAGATATCGGTGGCGGAGACGGCAACCAAGCCGGCGGCAACAGTGGAGTTGTTCAGCGCGGGAACCGCCAGGGCTCCGGGGTTAAACATCTTCAGGCCGGGATAGCCGGCGCTGTGCAGGTCGCGCACGATCTGGTCGAGGAACTCCCGCGATTCCTGCGTGGTGTTGACGCGGTTTTCCTCCAGTCGGTACTTCTTCATGCCGTCCAGGATGGTGTTGAAGATCGCCCCCAGCACCACGCTGAGCACCGCGACCACGATGAGCATTTCCAACAGCGAGAAGCCTCGTTGGGTTTTATGAGAATGTGGGCTCATGGTTTCCTCTAGTTCTCCGCCACTGCGACGGTGCCGCGCAGGGTAACCGGCAGGATGTAGGAGTTAGCCGCTGTCGTGCCGATTGGTTTAGCGGAGATGCGCACCTGCCGGGTGTAAACGGTAGGCCCGACAGTGTTCATGTCCAGCACGTTCCAGCGCACGTCAAAACGCGAGGTTTGGCCGTTGGCCCGGCACACGTTGTAGACCATGCTGTAGTTGTTGGCGGGCGCCGCCTGGGAAAAATCAATGTCGCCATTGGCGGTCAGGGGCGCACCCGCTCCCGGGGCCGCGGCGCCGGCGATATTGATGACGAAATTGTTGCCCAGGCAGTCGGTCAGGCCGATGTTGGCTACATTGTTGGTGCCCGCCAGCATGATCTGTTCCAGAACGCTTTGCCCCAGCAGCGTGGCCGTGGTGTCGCGCTGGCTGCGGCTGTTATTGGCCATGGCCGCGACGAACAGGCTGATCACCGCCGTCATTCCCACCGCTGCGATGCTGAGCGCGATGAGCAACTCGATCAGCGTCATGCCCGACCATCCGCTCCTGCGCGTAACTGATTTCATGGATTTCATTGCTCACCCCAATTTGCGCCGCCGTTGTTCAGCCACTCGCTCACCAGGCCGGTCGGTGTAATCGTTAAGGCCGCATAAGTCGGGCTGTTTCCGCCGGTATAAACGAACTTGTAAAGAAATCCGGTGGGAGTGCCGTTGACCAATTCATCGCACCTGGTGCCGATTGGCTCATTGGTGGGAACGGGTCCTATGCACGGCAGACCGCGATCGTTGTAAGAGACAATGGCTGTCGGCCCTTGCGGGGGGTAATTCAGGCCGGTGAAGCCAGCCGGGCAGGGAGTGACCGCCGGGTTGGGGCCGCATACGATCTCAGCCGTGGGCGGGCCGCTGCCGTCCGTCACCAGCGACACATTTTTGGCCAAAGCCACCATGGGCTCTGTGGCGTCGCATGCCCCGTTGAAGTTGGTGTCTATGCACGCTGTCTGGACTCCGTTGACGGGAGCTGGCAGAAGTATGCTGTAGGTGGTGTTGTTTTTGACCGCCAGGATGCGTGCCCTTTCCGCCAGCGTGGCCACATCCTGCGCCGAGCTTTGCAACCGGATGACACCCATGTTCTTGCTGATGGTCGGCAAAGCCGCCACGGTGATCACCATCATCACCGCCAGGCAAATCAGCAGTTCCAAGAGGCTGAAGCCTTTTTGCCGCGTTGGACGGTTCTCCATGCCTTCACTCCTTGGGGATGGCCTATTCCAAAGCAGTCCTTCGGCCAAAGGGGCAAGGTTTTCTAAGTTGCTGAAAGCAGAGTTCTTACGGTATTCTCCCGGACGGAACCCAAGGCCGGCAGGCGCCTGGGATGTTTCATTTCGTTACATTTTGTGAAGGTGGTCTCGAAGTGAAGCGGCCTGAAGGGGCGTGGGCCGGGACCAGTTTCAGGGTTGAATACTGCGCCGAAGATGCCACGGTCTGCCCCAAATTCAATGCCGAAGCGCGAGGTTGAAACTGGATTGGCGTTGGAAGTTTGGCCGCCGGCCACGCTTCGCGCTTTTCGCCGGCGGCTGCTCGACTGGTATGACCGCCACCGGCGCGATTTGCCCTGGCGCCGCAGCCGGGACCCTTCCCGCATCTGGATCTCCGAAGTCATGCTGCAGCAGACACGGGTGGCTGCCGTCCTTGATTATTACCAGCGCTTCCTCGACCGCTTTCCGGATGTGGCAACGCTGGCTGCGGCCAAGCCGGAAACGGTGCTGGCCGCGTGGAGCGGGCTTGGCTATTACCGGCGGGCGCGAGCGCTGCAGGAAGCCGCAAAGCTCATGGTTGAGAAGCACGGCGGAGAATTGCCGGCCCGCGCCGCTGAACTCCGCAATTTGCCCGGATTCGGCCCTTATACCGCCGCCGCCGTCGCCAGCATCGCTTTTGGCGAGCGAATCGCGCTGGTAGATGGCAATGTGGAGCGCGTTCTCGCCCGGCTCTTCGCCTGGCAGCAGCTGAAACGCAACCAGGCTTGGGAAGCGGCGCAGCGCCTGCTTGCTCCCGGCCGCCCCGGCGACTTCAACCAGGCCATGATGGAGCTGGGCGCCACCGTATGCCTGCCGGCGCAGGTGCAGTGCGCGGCGTGCCCGCTGTTCCGCTGGTGCCGCACACGCGGCCTCGGACCGGCAAAACAAAAGGAGCGCCGGCGGCGGCGGCATATGCACTACCGGCTGGCACAGCGCGGAAAAGCCATCTTCCTGGTGCAGCGCGCACGCGATTCGTCGCTGATGCCGGGCATGTGGGAACTGCCGGAAGTGCCCGTCAACGGCGTGCGCCCGGAGGTCACGCTGCGCTTGCGGCATTCCATCACGGTCACGGATTTCACAATTGAAGTCAGCAGGGGCGAGGCCCCCGCGGACATTCGCGGCCGCTGGGTGGCGCAGTCGCTGGTGGAAGAGCTGCCGCTTACCGGCTTAACCAAAAAGATCCTGCGGCGCGCCAATTTCATCTAAGGTTTGGAGCCGTTAAAATTTGTGAAACATTCTTGAGGAGGAACATTAGATGCCTGCTTTGAGTGCCGGCAAAGCCGCCCCGGAATTTACGCTGGAGAAGATGGACGGCGGCAAATTCGACCTGCGCGAGATCCTCAGCCGCGGACCGGTGCTGGCGGTGTTTTTTAAGATTTCCTGCCCCGTGTGCCAGTTTGCGCTGCCCTATGTTGAACGCCTCTACCAGGCCTACCAGGGCAAGAACGTCAGCATCGTGGGCGTTTCGCAGAACAATAAGAACGATACCGCCAAGTTCATGCAGGAGTACAAGCTCACGCTTCCCGTGCTGCTGGACGACACCACCAGCTATCCCGTTTCCAACGCCTACGGCCTGACCAATGTGCCCACCCTGTTCTGGATAGAGCGCGACGGCGAGATCGGCCTGAGCAGCGTGGGCTGGAGCCGGGCCGACATGGAACAAATCAACCGCCTGATAGCGGAATCCGGCCGCGGCGAGCAGGCCATCATCTTTTCGCCGGGGGAGAACGTGCCCGATTTTCGCGCTGGTTGAAGCTCCAAAAACTGACCTGCGGTCGCAGGCAAAAAGACAAGGGCCCGGCGCTTAGCCGGGCTTTTCTATGTGCGGCGGCGTGACTTCTGTAACGTTGGCCGCCCCCATTGGCCATGTTACCCTCCGGCCAGAGTCAGCAATATCAATTGTTTCCGAGGAACCGCATGCATCTGCGACGCAGCGCGCTGATGGTGGTAGTGCTCTGTACGGCATGCTTCTCCGCCACTCAACACGGAGCAACGCGCGCCCACAGCAAGCTGCTTCCCATTACCACCAGTTCACCCGCCGCGCGCAAATTGTTCCAGCAGGGCATGGTCAACATGGAAAACCTGCGCACCGAGTGGGCGCTGGCGGGGTGGCGCGCCGCCACAAAGCGAGATCCCGATTTTGCCCAGGCCCAGATCCTGGTGGCCTACCTGACGCAGGATCCGGCTGAGGAAATGGCCGCCCTGGCCAAAGCCAAGCAGCTGGAGGCGAAGGTGACGCCCGGGGAGAAGCTGCTGATCCAATGGCTCAGCGGCGTGCGCGAAGGTCACTACGTGCCCGCCATTGCCGCCATGAATGACCTGCTGGAAATGTATCCGCGCGACCGGCGCATTATTTTCCTGGCGGGGCGCTGGATGATCCAGCAGGGGCGCTACGACCACGGCGAAATGCTTCTCGAGCAGGCCATCGCGCTCTATCCCAACTACCCGGCGGCGGTCAACGAATTGGGGTATGCCTGCGCCTACAACGGCGAATTCCAGAAGGCGCTGGGGATGATGGAAAAGTATGTGGCTCTGCAGCCCGGCGAGCCCAACCCGCAGGACTCCTATGGGGAAATCCTGCGCCTTTCCGGCGACTTTGACGGCGCCCTGAAGCATTACCGCAAAGCGCTGGAACTGGACCCCAATTTTGTGAGCTCGCAGCTGGGCATTGCCGACACGTACGCGCTGATGGGAAACGAGGACCAGGCGCGGCACGAATACGAGAAGGCCGTTGCCGTGGCGGATGGCGAAGGTGAGCGCCTGCAATACAGCCTGCAGGAAGCCGCCACCTACGTGCGCGAGCGGCGTTACGTCGAGGCTGACCAGGCCTTCCGGGCGGTAGCCGAGCAGGCCCACCATGAAGGTTTCGCCCGCGTGGAGGCCGATGCCTGGCGCAGCATGGCCACATATCAGCCGCAGCTGGCGGCGGCTTTGAATAGCCTGGAAGCGGCCGAAAAGGCGCTGCATGACCATCAGGTTTCGCAGGCCGATGTGGAGCAGGAGCACGCGCTCATTCTGGCGGTGCGGGTACGGCGCGCCCTGCAGGCGCGCGATGGCAAGTCAGCGCTGCAAGCGCTGCAGCAGTTGCAGGCTATGGCCGCCTCCAGCCGCAACGAAGTGGTGCAGCGTTCTTATCACGCGGCGGCGGGAGCGCTGGACATGGCGCAGGGCAGGTACACGCAGGCGGTGGCTCACCTGCAGGAGGATCAGAACGATCCGCTTTCGCTGGAATTATTGTGGCAGGCATTCGAAAAAACCGGAGCCCGGGAAGATGCGGCGGGCCTGCGCTCTGATGTGGCGGCTTTGAACGAGCCTACGCTGGAACAGGCGCTGGTGAACCCGCAACTGCGGGCCAGCCTGAGCGGGGTGGCCGCGCACCCCTAATCAGCATCCGCGGGCAAGCTTATGGCGCGTATTCCAATTCTTCGTTTTGGCAGTCTTGCCGATCACGCGCGCCAGCTCAACCTTGCCAGTTATGCGCCGGCTATCGCACTGCAGGGCCTGGTGCGCGGTGTGGATAACGTTCGTTACGACGTCTATCTGAGCCCGCGCCTTTGCGACGAAGCCCGCGCCTGCATTTGCGGCCTGATCGCCCGCAACGGCAATGTTGCCGATCTCATTCAGGAATCTCCGCGCCCGCTGGAGCCGCGCAGCAACCTGCTGTTGCGCTCGCGGGAAGAACGGCCGGCGCCGCCGCCCGGCCCGCGCGGCACGCCGGCGGAGTTCAAGCGCCTGCTCTCTGATCTGCTGGTGGAAGCGCTCAAGTCGGCCAAGCAGCAGGACAATATTGCCGTGGACCTGCTGGCCCGCCTGGCCGTGGTCAAGTTCCTGCGCTCCGAACTGACGGCGCAGTTTGCCGTGGTGGTGGAAAGGTGCCGCACCCTGCTCAGGAACTGCGAGGGCATGCGTTCCGAACGCGCCACCCAGATTCGCGACCGGGTTTATGCTCTGCAGGTTTCCAAAAAAACGGTGCTGCGCCGCGCCGGCCAGGAAATATTCGAGACACTGCGCGAAATCGAAAAGCAAACCCTGGTGCGCATGCGCCAGTCGCTGTTTGGCGAAGCTGCCGGCGGCAGCTACGAGCTGTTTCTTAACCGCTTGATTTTCACCGAGGACGGCCGCGACGATTACCTGAACGCCGAGCACTACGTCATGCTGGGCAACTAC
>DATJFA010000408.1:0-7217 GCA_035496015.1 Terriglobales bacterium
CAGTCGCGCGGCTCAGGATGACAAGTGCCAAGTGACTACCGACTCCCGACTACTGCCTCCCGATTTCTGCCTCTGGATATAATCCGCGCATGACGCCTTCTCCGGAAGCCTATGCCGCGCTGGCGCGGCAGATGCGGCAGAGCGCGCGCGACATTTTTCTTTACGCTTTGCGCGAGGCCAGCATTGAGCAGGCGTTTCGCTGTCATGTGCACCTGGACCGCAGCGTGCTGCGCATCGGGGAAGACCTTTACGACGTGAGCGCAGAGCGGCGGGTGTTTGCGGCCGCCATCGGCAAAGCCGCGTACAGCATGATGGATTGCCTGCACGCGCAGTTGGGGTCGCGGCTGACCGGAATTGCGGTGGGCGCGACAGAACCGGCCGAGCACCGCCTGGGAGTGCAGTATTTCCGCGGCGGACACCCGACTCCCAACAACGAGTCGTGGAAGGCCGCGGAAGCGGTGTTGCGCAACCTGAAACAGCAAGGGCCGGCAGCGCTGGTGATCTTTCTGCTGAGCGGCGGGGGCTCGGCGCTGCTGGAAAGACCGATCAGCGACAACATCTCCCTCGACGACCTGATGGCGGCTTACCAGGCGCTCGTACTCAGCGGCGCCACCATTGTGGAGATCAACGCCATTCGCAAGCACCTGTCGGCGGTGAAAGGCGGGCGACTGGCGCGGGCAGCGGCGCCGGCGCAGCAGGTTTCCATCCTGGTTTCCGATGTCCCCGACAACGCGCCGGATGCGCTCGCCTCCGGGCCCACTATGCCCGATTCCTCTACCGTAGAGGATTGCTGCCGGGTGGCCGAAAAATATGAATTGCTGCCACAGTTGCCGGAGCCGGTGCAACGGCTGTTCGCAGAGCGGAAACTCCAGGAAACGCCAAAGGCGGGCGATGAGGCGTTTGCGCGGTCGCGCTGGTGGACAGTGCTCTCAAACGCGGAGGTTCGGCAGGCGGCGGCAGGGGCGGCGGCGCGAGCGGGCTTTGCGGTCACGATTGACAACAGTTGCGACGACTGGGACTACGCCGCGGCTGCCGACCATCTGCTGGGCCGTTTACGCGAGTTGCGCCAGGGTGTTTCCCGTGTCTGCCTGATTTCCGGGGGAGAGATCACGGTGCGGGTGCAGAACGGTGGCCGCGGTGGGCGCAACCAGCAATTCGCGCTGTATTGCGCGCAGAAAATTGCCGGCGAGAATATCGCCGTCCTGAGCGCGGGCACCGACGGGATTGATGGCAACAGTCCGGCCACCGGGGCCGTGACGGATGGCACGACTTTGGAGAGAGCGCGGGCGGAAGGTCTTGATGCGGCAGCGGCGCTGGCCAGGTTCGATGCGTTCCCGTTTCTTGAAACGCTGGATGATGCGATTGTCACCGGACCGACGGGGAATAATCTGCGGGACCTGAGGGTGTTGCTGGCGTATTAGTGCATCGAAGCGCTGCAGAGCCCCACAGTTAAAGAGCGGGACGGTGCACGCGAGGTACTTCGGCGCCAAAGCGCCTCAGCATGACGCCCTCATGCGGAGAACGTACACGGGCGAGGGCGCCCGCGCCACAACCAAGCACAAGGTCCTTCGACTCGCGCTTTCTCGCGGTCGCTCGCTCGCGCTCACTCAGGATGACAGAGGAAGAATGCGGGATGGCCGTACGCCGGTGAGACGCCCGCGTGACAGCCGCCGGGACGGCGGCGCTACGTCATTCGCCAATCTTCAATCGTCAATTAAAAGAAGCGGGTCACACCTTCCTCCAGAACCAGAACGCGGTCCAGCACACCGGCGGCCTGGGCTTCCTTCTCCAGAAGCTGCAAAGGCTCGTCTATAGGCTCGTGGGAGAGGCGGAAGGTGCCGTAGTGCATGGGCACCATCCAGCGGGAGCGCAGGTCAAGAAAGGCGCGCACCGCGTCTGCCGGGCTGGTGTGCACGTTGCGAAAGGCGGGAGGATTGTAGGCGCCGATGGGAAGCAGCGCCAGCTCCGGGTCAAACTTACGGCCAATTTCGCGAAAGCCGGAAAAATAGGCGGTGTCGCCGGCGTGGTAAACAGAGTGGCGTTTACCTTCCAGAACGTAGCCGCCGTAGCCGCGGTGCGCGTCCTTGATAATGCGCGCGCCCCAGTGCCGGGAAGGCACGCTGCTGACAGCAAGCCCGTTGTGGCGGTACTCGTGCCACCAGTCCAGTTCCACAATTTTGCTGAAGCCCAGGTCGGCCACCAGGTCGTGCACGTGGCTGGGAATGACGATGACCGGCGCGGAGCCACGGCGGCGCCGGGTGGCGCGGGCGATGGCGCGCAGCGAGGGCCGGTGGAGGTGGTCGAAGTGAGCGTGGGTGACCAGCACCACGTCAATAGGCGGCAGGTCGCGGATCTGCAGGCCGGGGCGGCGCAGGCGCTTGAGCACGAACAGCCAGCGGGCAAAATTGGGATCCACCAGGACGCGCTGCCCGGCAATCTGCAGGAAAAAGCTGGAGTGGCCGATAAAAGTAATTCCCAGTTGCCCGTCGCTGGCCAACACCGGTTTGTGCGTGCTACCGGTGCGCGGCGTGACCGCGGAATGGCGCACCAGGCGCGTGAACTGCCGCGCGCGACGCCTAAGGGTCAAATTCAGCATGTAAGTAGTTAGACGCTGCTACATACACCTACGATGCAAGGCGAGCCGAGTTTTCGGCCTTCGCCACTTAACATTGCCGCGCTAATTGCGTTCTGTTGCTTACCATTCTAGAGGAATCCTGGCCGCGGTTGCTTGACCACGTGGATAACCGTCATTTCTAATCGCAGACAGACGTACAGAGGGGGTCCCTATGCGCGTGGCATTCCTGGGGTTGGGAATCATGGGCCGCCCAATGGCGGCCAATCTGGTCAAAGCGGGCCACGAAGTCAGCACCTGGAACCGGAGTTCGGGGAAGGAAGTAGAAGAGGCGCGGGCGGCGGCCTCTCCGGGAGAAGCGGCGCGGGGCGCGGAAGTGGTGTGGCTGTGCGTCTCCGACACGGAAGCCGTGGAACAGGTGCTGTTCGGGCCGGAGGGCGCGGAGAATGCGCTGGAACCGGGCGCGGTGGTAGTGGATTCGAGCACCATTTCCCCTTCCGCCACGCTACGCTTCGCGGAGCGCATTCGTTCCAAGGGTGGCGACTATGTGGACGCTCCGATGACAGGATCCAAGATCGGGGCGGAAAGCGGGCAGCTGATTTTTATCGTGGGGGGAGCCGAAGAAACCGTGGAGCGGCTGAAGCCGCTGTTTGCCGCCATGGGCAAGCTGATGGTGCGGGTGGGCGAAACAGGCAAGGGGCAGTCGGCCAAGCTGGCCATGAACCTGATTATCGCGCTCACCTATGAAGGTTTTGCCGAGGCTCTGACCCTGGCCACCAAGCTGGGTGTCAATATGGAGAAGCTGCTGCAGCTGATCAACGCTTCCATGGTGCGCTCGGGAGTGGTGGAGTACAAGGCTCCGTTTGTGATGAAGCGCGATTTCACGCCCAACTTTCCCCTGCGGCTCATGCACAAGGACATCAACCTGATGCTGGAGGCGGCCCGGGAAATGCGGATCAAGCTGCCGGCGCTGGAGACGGTGGAGGAGATTTACGAAATCGCTACGGACGAGGGGCAGGCCGACCTGGACTACGCGGCTACGCTGTCGCTGCTGGAAAAGTGGGCCGGTGTTGAGGTTAAAGGCACTTCCGCCTGAGGTACATGGCCTAAAAATCGTACTCTGGAGAGGTTACGCAGCAGGGGAATTCGTTACAATAAGATAGCGTCCATTTTCGCTCGCAGTCGGGAACGTTTCCATTCCCAATCCAGTTCAGAAAGTAGAGCATGCTGATTACTATTCTCATTGCCCTGGTGGTGGCTTTCGCAGCAATGCAGGCTTCCGGTTTCTGCACCACGATTTATCTGCACCGGGCCATGGCCCACAAAGGGCTGCGGCTGCATCCCGCCGTGGCCATGCTGATGCGCGTCGAGCTGTGGCTGTTCACGGGGATCAACATGCGGGAGTGGGTGGCGGTTCACCGCAAACACCACCACTTCACCGACGAAGAAGGCGATCCGCACAGCCCGTACCTGGTGGGTCTGTGGAAGGTGCTGTTCCTGAACGCCTTTTACTACGCGCGCGAGGCCAAAAAGCCGGAGGTGATCGAGAAATACACCCGTGACATTCCGCGCACGCGTGTGGAAGCGCTGCTGGGCCGGGGTTCAATCGGACTGGGAGCGGGTCTGGCCATGTTTGTGGCGCTGTTCTGGGCCATCCAGGGAGGCTGGGCCGGCCCTGTGATTGGAGTGGTGACATTCATTGTGCAGGGTGCGGCATACATTGGTATGAACGCGGTCATCAATGGCGCATGCCATGCCCTTGGCTACAAGAATTTCCAGAACACTGCCACTAATTTGCGGCTGGTGGCCTGGTTTTCCAGCGGAGAAGGGTTGCACAACAACCACCATCAGTATCCCGCGTCGTCCAAGTTGAGCATGAAGCGCGGGGAATTTGATCCGGCATGGCCAGTCATTCGGGTGCTGCAGGCGTTGTCACTAGCCCAGCCGTTGCCGCTGCCCAGGGAACAATAGCCGGATTGGGGTTAAAGCCCCGATTTTGCAATACTGCTGATTTCGCAGGGCTGAAAGCCCTGCGCTTCCACGGTGCCGCGACCACTTCGCAGATCCATGGCATCGACCGGAAATTCCTTTGTAGCGGGATTGACATCTGCAAGCCTGACGCCCGGCATCTGTTGTAATGATGCAGGTATGGGCCGTCGCCGCGGATGTACTGATCGCCCTCTCCCTGGTAACCATCTGGTATCTGGGGTTTCTGCGCTATAACCGCAAGAAAGCGCAGAGGTTGTTGCACTGGATGTGTACTGCCAGCGGGCGTGAAGGGATGGTGGCGTGTGTGCGCTGGGTCAGCCCTTCCTGTTTTCATCTGCGCCTGCAGTTCTCCGCTGAAGATTTCCGCGAAGCCCACATAAAGGTGCAGTTGTTGCCGCGGGAGATGCCGGTGAGTTGGCTGCTCAGCCGCTGGCGAGGGCGGCAGGAAGCGCTGACCTTCGAAGCCGACCTGACCTGTCCTCCTGCCTTCAACCTGGAAGTGCGTAATTATCGCTGGCGCAAGCGCGGAACCCGCCAGATTGCAGAGGCCGAAAGCGTGGTTCTGGTACGCACCGGCCCCGTGGTGCTGACCACGAGGGGAGACTGGCAGCAGGATCTGACCAACATGATGCATGGCCTGCTGGCCTCGCGCGACTGCAACTTCGAGCGGGTGGAGTTTCGCCGCCGCAGCCCCCACTTTTCCGCCACTCTGCCCCTGAAGTGCCTTGATCTGAACGGTGAAGGCGCTGCGCAGCTGTTTGAGGCATTACACGAACTGGCTACCGGCGCTTCCGCAGCGATGTTTTAAGCCTCGCCACCCCACTACAATGGCCGGGTGGGCTTCCGAATCCGGCAATTCCGCAAGGAAGACTTCGAAACCTTGTGGGCCATTGACCAGGAGTGTTTTCCGGCGGGCATTTCCTATACCCGCATTGAGCTGGCCTTCTATATGCGCCGGGCGCGCGCGTTTACGCTGGTAGCAGAAGAGAGCCCCAATCCGGCACCTGACCAAACGGGCCGCGGCATTATGGGTTTTCTGGTCGGGGAGGCGAGCGCTCGCGGTGCGGGGCACATCATCACCATTGACGTGCGACCCGAGGCCCGGCGGCACCGGGTAGGTACGGCGCTGCTGGAAGCGGCCGAGGAACGGTTGCGCGGCGGCGGCAGCCGGCACGTTTTCCTCGAAACCGCGGTCAACAACGCGCCCGCTATTGCCTTCTACAAGCGCCACGGTTACGAGCTGATCAAGACCATTCCGCGGTACTACAAGAACGATCTGGATGCGCTGCTGCTGGGGAAGAGGCTGGCTTAGTCAGGGCTCGCGCTGTCTCGCGGGGCTTGGTCGCGCTCGTTGAGGTAGAAAGGGGACGGGTACCCAGGGCTGAACGCCCTGGGCTAAAAACTGTATCGCCCTTCGGGCTGGCGCATCGGCGATACATGTCTAGTGGCCAAAGGCGATCTGAGAGCTGTGGCCAGAAGGGTTGAGTGATGTGCCGACAAGCTGGGCGACCGATAGAAGGCCAGCTACGCTCGCCGTGGACCTGGCAAAGGCCCGTCCCCACAAGTCCTCCAGTGAGCGCGGGCGAGGGCGCCCACGCCACAAATTTTAAGCAATCCCATCCAACCACCAACTACATTTTGATCATGTATTTACCGCAGGCCTCGAAAGCGGAGAGCAGGTGGGTCATGCCCAGGAGCTGGCGAATGCGCTGGTTGAGGTTGATGAGCTGCAACTGACAGCCGGCCGTCTTGGCGGAGACGTAGAGGCCCACCAGAGCTCCCAGACCGGAACTATCCATGTGCGCTAAAGCGGTGAGGTCGAGAACCACGCACTTGGTCTGCGAAAGGAGCGGCTTGACGGTCTGGCGGAGCAGGTCGGTGCCTTCGCGCACCAGGCGCCCGCGGCACTCAACCACAATAGCCTCAGGCTCGATACGGGTGTGCAGGCTGAGGGGGTGGGAATGAGCAGGGGTGGCGGTCATCAGCGCTCCTTGGGGCGGCAACGGGCGGGAGCATTGTAGCGAAAGACGGGGAGCATCCCAAGAAGGGACTTCTGATAGTAAGTGATATCCACAGATATATAAGGCAACCCTAAAGGCAGCCGGAGACTCTCACCTTCGCAGTAGTGCAACATCGCGGCACTCGCAACCACCGCGATTCCGGCCGGGACCCGAGGCCAACCTGCTCCGTCCCTCGGGTTACCGGCCGGTGCTGTTTTCAAGAAGCTTCACGACCGGGATCCGCAGGGGCACGCGCCGCAAAAACGGTTACTGCATCCTTCTCAGCAAAATTTATTTGAATGTCATCCTGAGCGCAGCGGGGTGATTCGCTGGCGAATCATCCGGCGGAGTCGGAGGACCTCGCGTTTGCTCGCGCTCCAAACATTTGTCCCAAGAATTTCTTTTAGAAAACTCCCTTATACATGTTGGCGCTTCCCACCCTGCAGGGGTCTTTCGACTCGGGCGTTCGCCTTCGCTCAAGATGACAGGAGTAAGAGTGTGGGTTAGAGCTCAAGCGAGCTTCCTCACCCGGACAGCCGACCACCCCAGCCGAGGGCGGCTGTCGGCAGGTAGCTGCTCAGGCGGCTTTTGGCTGGTCGGGTTCCTCGCTGCCGCCGCCAGCGGGATGCACCGCCAGGTCCATGGTTTCGGAGGCG
>DATJFA010000409.1:0-2902 GCA_035496015.1 Terriglobales bacterium
ACTACAAACGCGCGGTGGTGCGCAAACTATTCATTGTACCTGAGTTTTCCGGTGTGGGGGCGGGGCTCTGCCCCGCCCTGCACGGGGCGTAGCCCCGTGCCCACACAATTTTCTTTAATTCAGGAAATACGTGCGGTAGAGGGTGTCGCGCTGGGCGGGGCGGAAACCGGCGTCGCGAATGATGCGCCGCAGCTCTTCTTCCGTGGTGCAGTTGTTCACCCCGGCGGCCTTCACCACGTTTTCCTCAAGCATGACCGAGCCCACGTCGTTGCCGCCGAAGCGCAGTCCTACCTGGCAGACTTTCAATCCCTGCGTCACCCAGCTCGACTGCACGTTGAGGAAGTTGGAAAGGTAGAGCCGAGAAATGGCCAGCGTCTTCAAATATTCGACCGAGGTGGCCTCGTCCCATTGCCGTCCGCCCAGCGCAGTATTGGCCGGCTGGAAGCTCCAGGGAATAAAGGCGGTGAAGCCGCCGGTCTCCTCCTGCAGGTCATAGAGGCGCTGCAGATGGTTTACGCGGTGCTCGTACTTTTCGCCGCAGCCGAACATCATGGTGGCGGTGGTGCGCATGCCCAGTTGGTGCGCGGTGCGGTGCACGTTCAGCCAGTCATCAGTGAGGCACTTCAGGCGGGCAATCTTGTAGCGCACTTCGTCGTCCAGAATTTCGGCGCCGCCGCCGGGGATGGAATCCAGCCCCGCGTCGCGCAGCCGGCAGATCGTGTCGCGGATGGTCAGCGCGCTGTACTCAGCGATGGCAATCACTTCCGAAGCGGAATAGCAGTGCAGGTGTACCCGCGGGAAGCGCTGCTTGATGCCGCGCAGCATCTGCTCGTGCCAGTCAATCTTCAGATCGGGATGCAAGCCGCCTTGCATCAGCACCCCTGTGCCGCCCAACTCCACCGTTTCCCGGATCTTCTCGTAAATGGTGTCGAAATCCAGGATGTAGCCTTCCTTGGCCTTGGGCCCCTTCAGCGGACGATAAAAGGCGCAGAAGGTGCAGTACTCGGTGCAGAAGTTGGTGTAGTTGATGTTGCGGTCAATGATGTAGGTGACCACGCCCTCGGGATGCAGCTTGCGCCGCACCGCATCGGCTTCCATGCCGATTCCGATCAGGTCCGGCGAGTTGAACAGCTCCAGGGCTTGGGACTTGGTGAGGGACATGGCGGATCGCAACGGAATATTGTAATCCATGCGGTCTCAGCAGCCTGTATGCAAGCACTTGGCAGTTGGCAATTAGCATTTGACCAGCCACGCCCCCGCAGGGTTCTGAAACCATCACCGTCGGCAGCGGGCTCAATGCCAATTGCCAACTGCCAAATGCTTCTTTTCACGCCCTCTGCCGCCCGGAGCGCTTCTCCCGCCGCTTCCCCGGTATGGGAAACTCTTCCACCTTCTCTCCCCGCTGCCGCTCTTGGCGCTGCACTTTGGGGCGGTACCACTTGAAATAAAGCAGGGCGGCGATGGCCCCCAGTACCGCCAGCGCAATCAGCCCATAGAGCACCGGCTGGTAATACTGTGACAACCCGCTGATGATCGTCTTGCCATACACGTGCCCAATCCAGGCCACGGCAAAATAGCGCACTCCACGCCCGGCGCTGAGCGCGGATAGGAACTTCTTGCGCGGGTATTGCAGCACGCCCGCCGCCATCAGAAAGGGAACCATGGGGAAAGGCGGCGGCAGGATGGAGCCGATGAACACCGTAATAAATCCGCGTTTCTCGAACTTCTTATAGACTTTTTGCACCCGCTGCTTGCCGACTTTCTTCTCCAGCGTCTCTTCGCCGCCTTTTTCCGCCAGCCGGTAAGTCAGGTAGCCGCCGATGACCGCTCCTACCGTGGCCATGAAGGCGTAATAGGGCCACCATTCCCGGCGATGTGCCGAGAGCAGGATTACAAACACATCCACGCTGCCTGGCAGCGGAATCAGCGAGTTGTCGGCGAGGCCTAACAGGATCAGCCCTGGCCCGCCCAGCCGGTGCAGCCACGTCCATACCGGGTTCACCAGGAGCAGGGTTATGAGGAGGTTTCGCATCGAGTTTTCGGAAGGGCACGGCTTCAGCCGCCCCAGAGCGGCTAAACTCTGCCGGCTTCCTGAGGTAGGCAAGCTACCGCCCATTTAGAAGCATTATTTGCCTGGGAAGATACTCAGGAACGGCGCATGCGGAGACTACCCGGCGCGGCCGCCGGTTGGAGGAAGTTGATGGGGCGCAGCCGCTCCACCGCGCCACATTCGGCGGCATAGCGGAAGAACAGGTCCATACCATTGAGGCAGTCCTGGTCAAGCTGATAGTGGATGTTCCTGGTGACGTAATCCTTCACTTCGGCAGGCCTGAGCTGCAGCCGCGCTGACCACTCCCGGGCGATCTGCTCCAGAGCGGGAGGTTGTAGCCCGTGATCGCGCGAAGCCTGGAAAATACCCGCCAAATCCAGGCCCGCCTGCATCTCTGCCAGGGCCGCTTCGCGCACCGCCCAGAAGGCAAAAACAAAGGGTTTGCCGGAAAGCCGCCGCCATTCTTCGGCCAGGTCGAGCACCTGATAATGCGAGCGGTCTATTCTCAAGGCCGGGTCGCCGATGATGAGCGCGGCATCGCACTCCCGCAGCATGGAAGGCAATTCCGGCGGCAAGGAGCGGAATTCCCGCCCTCCGCCCCACCATTTGCTGAACAGTACCCTGGTGAGCGCCACCGAGGTCAGGGAAGAGTTGTCCGTAGCCAGGGTGCGCACCTTTTCCAGCGGCACTTTGCAGATCAGCAAAATAGACCGCACCGGCCCGCGGGCGGCAATCGCCACCTCAGGAATGATCACCAGGTCCGGAATATTGTTGTAGGCAATAGCCGGAATGATGCCGATATCGCCCGTTCCCTCGCGCAGCGCGGCTGCGCAAGAGGAAGGCACGCTATAG
>DATJFA010000410.1:0-4039 GCA_035496015.1 Terriglobales bacterium
TGAATTTGTTCCTGAATGCGAAAGATGCCATGCCGCGCGGCGGCACCCTGCGCGTGCGCACCAGCAACGGAACCGGCGTGAATGTCGCCATCTCCGATACCGGCGAGGGCATCGCCCAGGAGCACATTCACCGCATTTACGATCCGTTCTTTACCACCAAGAATTCGCCGCGCGATGGCCAGCCCCGCGGCACCGGCCTGGGGCTCTCCGTCACCTACGGCATCATCCAGGAGCACGCCGGCAAGATCACCGTGGAAAGCCGCCCGGGGGAAGGCACCACGTTCCATGTGGAGTTCCCCCTGATTCGCAAGGCGGTGAATGCTTAAGACGAAGTTAATTTCCCGTGGCGCCGCCAGCGCGCGCTGCCTGGGGAGCAAACAATATGGCTGAAGCTGCTGTTATTCCGCGCCGCAACCTGAGCCAGGCCCGCGAGGGCTCGGCCGGTTGCGTGCTCATCATTGACGACGAAGCCGAAATCCGCGAGTCCCTGCAGACTCTGCTGGAGCTGGAAGGCTATGACGTGGAAGCCGCCGTGGACGGCCAGGATGGCCTGCTCCACTTGGGCGAGCGTCCTTTCGACCTGGTGCTGCTCGATCTCGCCCTGCCCGACCGCAACGGCATCGAGGTGCTGCAGGAAATCCGCGCCCGTGATCCTCAGCTCTCGGTCATCATGATCACCGCCTACGGCACGGTGGAGAATGCCGTGCTCGCCATGCAGGGCGGCGCTGCCAACTTCATCCAGAAGCCCTGGGACAACGAAAAGCTGCTGGCCGACGTGCGCGCCGCCGTGGCCCGCCGCCGCGCCGAAGAGGAAAATGTTCAGCTCAAGCGCGCCCTCAAGCAGCGCTACAACTTCGAGAACATCGTGGGCAAGAGCGAGCCCATGCTGCGCATCTTTGATCTGGTGGCCCAGGTTGCCGCCAGCCGCTCCACCGTCCTGCTGCAGGGCGAAAGCGGAACCGGCAAGGAGCTCATCGCCAAGGCCATCCACCTCAACTCCACCCGCGCCGACCGCGCCTTTGTGCCGGTGAACGCAGGCTCCATGCCCGCCGATCTGCTCGAGTCCACCCTCTTCGGCCACGTGAAGGGCGCTTTCACCAGCGCCATCGCCAGCAAGAAGGGCCTGTTCGAGGTGGCCGACCGCGGCACCCTCTTCCTCGACGAAATCGGCACCATGAACATGGAGACGCAGAGCAAAATCCTCCGCGTGCTCCAGGACCGCAAGTTCATGCACCTGGGCGGCGTGCACGAAATCCAGGTGGACGTGCGCATCATCGCCGCCACCAACGTGGATTTGAAGCAGCTGGTGCGCGAAGGCCGCTTCCGCGAAGACCTGTTCTACCGGTTGAACGTCATCACCATTGACCTGCCGCCCCTGCGCCGCCGCCGCGAGGATATTCCCCTGCTGGTGGAGTTCTTCCTCCGCAAGTACGCGGCTGAGAACCAGCGCCAAGTGCGCGAAGTCAGCCCCGAAGCCCTGCGCCCTCTGGTCAGCTACTCCTGGCCGGGCAACGTGCGCGAACTGGAAAACGTGATTGAGCGCGCCGTGGTGCTCTCCGCCGGGCCTGTCATCACGCCCGAACTGCTGCCTGACCACATTGCCGGACGCGGCTCCAGTCTGCCCGTGCTCGAGCACCGGCCCGACGCCTCGCTCTTCGACATCGTGGAAGATTGCGAGCGCCGCATCATCGTGGAGATGCTGGAGAAGTGCAACTGGAATCAGACCGAGGCCGCCGAGCGCTTCCGCGTGCCCCTCTCCACCCTGAATCAGAAAATCAAGCGCCTGAACATCGAAATCAAGAAGCGGATGAGAGAGTAACGGTAGCTGGTAGTTTGGTAGCTAGTAGTTGGTACGCATCTTTGCCAGCACCAGCTTCTCGGCCTTTTCCAACCACCAACTACCAACTACTAGCTACCGTTTTCCCCTGTCATTCTGAGCGAAGTGGCTCGTTTCGCTGGCGAATCGAGCCACGAAGTCGAAGAACCCCTGCGTTTGGTGGAAGCGTAACTGCTGCTTCCAGGGAGTCCTCCCCTTACTCTGAATATGTCGTCAGAATTCCTGTCAACACCTTCCGCATTCGGCCTTGCACAGGGCTGTTTCCGACTCGGGCGTATACCCTCGCTCAACATGACAGGCATTGTGAACGTGGGAGCAGCAAAGCCCCCGGCTCCCGCCTCAGCACTAATCCGGCTTTTTCGCTAAACTGAATAGCTGTCCCCATCCACTAGCCGGAGGAAACAGGGCTTCGTGATCATTGGCGTTCCGAAGGAGAACTATCCCGGGGAGCGGCGGGTGGCGCTGGTGCCCCTCGTCGTGCCCACGCTGGCCAAGGCGGGGTTCCAGGTCGTGGTGGAGACTGGAGCCGGCGCGCAGGCGGGTTATCCCGACTCGCAATATGCGGAGAAGGGCGCCCACATCGTGCCCGAGCGCTCCGACGTTTTCGGTGAAGCCGAAATCGTCATTCAAATCCTGTGCTACGGCTCCAACGACGTTACCGGGCATGCCGACGTTCCCCTCATGCGGCGCGGCCAGACGCTGATGGGCTTTTTGCGGCCCTTTGGCTCGGCGCAGGTTCTGCAGGAAATCGCCGACCGCGGCGTCACCTCGTTCAGCGTGGAACTCGTCCCGCGCACCACCCGGGCGCAGAGCATGGACGCGCTCTCCTCCATGGCCACCATCTGCGGCTACAAAGCGGTGCTGGTGGCGGCCGACCGCCTGCCTCGATTGTTTCCCATGTTGACCACGGCGGCAGGCACCATCACCCCGGCGCGCGTGCTGGTGATAGGCGCCGGCGTGGCCGGACTGCAGGCCATCGCCACCGCCCGCCGCCTGGGCGCCGTGGCCTCGGCCTACGACCTGCGCCCCGCCGCCAAGGAGCAGGTGCAAAGCCTGGGCGGGCGCTTTGTCGAACTACCGGTGAAGGCCAAGGACGCGCAGGATGAGCGCGGTTACGCCCGCGCCCAGGACGAAACTTTCTACCAGCGCCAGCGCGAACTGCTGGGCCGCGTGGTGCGCGAGAGCGACATCGTGATTACCGCCGCCGTCATTCCCGGCAAGAAGTCCCCCATGCTGGTGACCCGCGAGATGGTGGAAGGCATGGCGCCCGGCTCTGTCATCCTCGACCTGGCGGCCGAACGCGGCGGCAACTGCGAGCTCACCCGCACCGGCCAGACCGTAATCGAGCATGGCGTGACCATCATCGGCGCCATCAACTTTGCCAGCGGCGTGCCCTACCATGCCAGCCAGATGTACGCCCGCAACCTCACCGCGTTTCTGCAGTACCTGGTGAAGGACGGCAAGCTGCAGCTGAATGTGGAAGACGAAATCATTCGCGACACGCTGGTAACCCACGATGGGGAGATCGTCAACCAGCGCGTGCGCGAATTCTTTTCCTTGCCGCAGCTGGTTTCCCGCAGCGCCTCATGACGGCTCGGCTGGCGGATCACGCGGCGCAGATATTCCGATTTTCGGAGGCACCATGTCCTCAGTCCTGATCAATTCTTTGTTCATCTTCATGCTGGCGGGATTCATCGGCTTCGAAGTGATCCGGCGAATCTCGCCCCTGCTCCACACTCCCCTGATGTCGCTGACCAACGCGCTCGACGCCATCGCGGTGGTGGGCGCCATCATCCTGGTGGGCGAGCATAAGACCAACTTCTCCGCCCTGCTGGGCACATTGGCTGTCATCGCCGCCATGAGCAACGTGGTGGGCGGCTTCCTGATCACCGACCGCATGCTCAGAATGTTCAAATCCAGCCACCCCACGAAGAAGCCATGACCACGCAGCCATTTATTGAAATCGTCTATCTCGTCGCCAGCGCCCTGTTCATCCTGTCGCTGAAGTGGATGAGCTCGCCGGGCACGGCGCGCCGCGGGGTGTGGGCGGGAGAAATCGGCATGGCTGTCGCCATCGGCGGCACTCTGCTGCACCACGGCATTGTGGATTACAAGTGGGTTGCCATCGCGCTGGTGATCGGCACCATCATCGGCATTCCGCTGGGCATGGTGAAAATGACCGCGGTGCCGCAGCGGACCGCG
>DATJFA010000411.1:0-16085 GCA_035496015.1 Terriglobales bacterium
CGACGCAAAAAGCTTGGGGAGACAGGAGAAGGCTGTAACCTGGGATGCGGCGGGTCATCCAAGCCTGCTCTCCCGGCGTGTTAAAATTGCCACTCCTGAGCGTAGTCCCCGGCAGCACCAGGCATTTCCGCTTCGACAAAAAGGACCGACCTGAGTGGCACAGGATTCGACTTCCAACACGGTGACCTACGCCGACGCGGGCGTGGACATTGACCGCGCCAACCGCACCAAGCAGCGCATCAAGTACCTGGCCCACAAGACTTTTTCGCGCAGCGTGCTGAGCGACATCGGCGGCTTCGGGGGATTGTTTGCGCTCAGCCCCAAGTACCAGGAGCCGGTGCTGGTGTCGAGCGTGGACGGGGTGGGCACTAAGCTGAAAGTGGCCTTTGAGATGAATCTGCACCACACGGTGGGCGCCGACCTGGTGAACCACTGCGTGAACGATATCGCCGTGCAGGGAGCGGCGCCACTCTTCTTCATGGACTACCTGGCCACGGGCAGACTCCAGCCGGAGGTGGCGGAGAAGGTGGTGACCGGGATTGCGGAGGCGTGCAAGGCCAATGGCTGCGCCCTCATTGGCGGCGAAACGGCGGAGATGCCGGGCTTCTATCCCGAGGGCGAGTATGACCTGGCGGGCTTCATCGTAGGCATTGCCGACCGGGAGCGGATTCTGACCGGCAAAAATGTGCAGCCGGGAGACGTGCTGATCGGGCTGCCTTCGAACGGGCTCCACACCAACGGCTACTCGCTCGCGCGCAAGCTCCTGTTTGAGGTCGCGCGCTATACGCCGGACACATTTGTCAGCGAGATAAAGAATAAAGTCGGCAACGAGCTGATGCGCACCCACAAGAGTTACTGGCCGGTGGTGAAAAAGCTGCTGGACGGCGGGCTGCTTTCCGCCATGGCGCACATTACCGGCGGGGGCATCACCGAGAACCTGCCGCGGGTGCTCCCCCGGGGCACGGCGGCGGTGGTAGAGGTCAACTCCTGGCCGGTGCCGCCGGTGTTTGAACACCTGCAGAAGCTAGGCAATGTCCCGCAGACGGAAATGTTCCGCACCTTCAACATGGGCGTAGGCATGGTGCTGGTGCTGCCGGCAGCCAACTTCAAGAAGGTGCAGACGGTGCTGGAGCGGGTGGGCGAGAAGGGGCATACCATCGGCCGCATCGTAAAGGGCGACAGGAAAGTGCAATACGCTTGAAGAGTTCTCAGTTCCCGGTTCTCCGTTCTCAGTGGCAAGCATTCAGCCTCCGACATTTCCTCAGACTTCAAAGATTTTCTCTGTGTCTCTGTGTCTCTGTGGTGAATAATTGAAGTGATGAAAAACCTGGGTGTCCTCCTTTCCGGCAGGGGTTCCAACTTTGAAGCCATTGCGGATTCCGTGGCGGCGGGGCGGATTCGGGCGCACCTTGCGCTGGTGGTTTCCAACCGGGCGGAGGCGCCCGGAATCGAGTCGGCGCGGCGGCGCGGCCTGGACGCACGTGTCATCCCTTCCAAAGGCAAGCAGCGGGAACAACACGACGCCGAGGTCGTGGCCGCCCTGCAGGAAAAGAAAGTTGACTTGGTTTGCCTGGCGGGCTACATGCGGTTGCTCTCGCCCTGGTTTGTCCGCCAGTTTCCCAACCGCATTCTGAATATTCATCCCTCGTTGTTACCGGCGTTTCCCGGCTTGGAAGCGCAAAAGCAGGCATTGCAGTATGGGTCCAAGGTCAGCGGCTGCACCGTGCATTTTGTGGATGAGCAACTCGACCACGGCGCCATCATTCTGCAGAAGGCGGTCCCGGTGCTGGACAGCGACGACGAACACGTGCTGGCTGCGCGCATCCTGGAGCAGGAGCATATCGCCTACACGGAAGCCATCAATCTGGTGCTGGAGGGAAGCTACGAGTTGGCGGGGCGCAGGCTGGTGCGGCGCGTCACCGCAAAGGCTTAACGGGGAGAGCGCAGAGAAGATTTCTCACGCAAGGAAAATCTGCGGGTTTTTCATTTCTGATCTCTCTGCGATCTCAGCGGAGCCTCTGCGAACTCTGCGTTGAGGTTTTCAATCGTCAATCGAAAATCTTCAATCTTCAATTCCATGGATGAGGCTTACAAGCACGGGCTCGATCTGTTCAATCGGGGCGAGTTTTTCGACGCGCACGAAGTGCTGGAAGACGTGTGGCGGGCCGCTCCTCCACCAGAGAAGAAATTTCTGCAGGGACTGATCCAGGTGGCGGTAGGGCTGCATCACCATTCCCGCGGCAACATGGCCGGAGCCCGCTCCCTGCTGGCGCGCGCCCACCGCAACCTGAGCGCCTATCCCGCGCGCCACGGCGGTATTGACCTGGCGGGATTGCGCGCGCAAGTGGAGCGGTGGGTAGGAGCGCTGGAAGGCGGAAACTCTGTTCCGAAGCTGCCCCGCATTGACCACCACCGGGGCTGAGTCCACCCTGTTTCTCGTCTATTTAGTGCGGAACGCCGGATTTTCCAACACAGGACTTTGCCCGAACGTCACCGGTACGACGCAATGGGGCGCATGAGAAAAGAGAAACCGCCGGCGTGATAAATGACGTTGCCCGCCAAGTCGGGGGTGTAAGGCGCTCTACCAGCCCGGACCTGTTCGAAGGCGGTAACCAGGCGAGGCAGGACCGAAGGCGATGCGACGGGGATATTGTGGGCGCCGAGAACAATTTTCACCTGCGGCTCCAGCGCGGCTAGGCGGCGTATGGAGGCATCGTAAGCGCGCAGATCGGTCTCGGGACGATATAGCCAGATGGGAGCGGGATAGTAAGTGTCGCCAGTGAAGAGCAGGCCGTGGGCACGGTCAAAGAGCGAGATCGCGTCAGGCGTGTGGCCGGGCGTGGCGAGCACCTGCAGGGTTCGCCCGCCCAGATCCAGCTGCTGGCCATCGTGGATGTAGGCGCTGATTTTCCAGGGGCGCGTGGCGTAGCTTTTGGGATCAAAACCCTTGGGCAAAGAGCCGCAAATCTGGCCGGGAGCAATTTCGGCTTGGGCGTCTTCCCGGGAGCCGCGCGCGTTCTGGCGCGTAAACTCGGTATCCCTTCCGTAGATGGTCTGGAACTCCCAGTTATCGCCGACGTGGTCATCATGGGTGTGGGAGTTCAGAACCACAATGGGCAAGCGGGTTAATCGGTCCGTGACTTTCTTCAAATCGCTCATGCCCATGCCGGTGTCGAAAAGCAGGGCACGCTTGTTGCCCAGGATGAGATAGCCGATGGTCTCCTCCGCCTGGTGCGGCTCGTAAATGGCAAACACGGCGGGAGCGACCTTGTAGACTTCAAACCAGGGGTCTGATATGGGGACGCGCTCCAGCGTCTTATATTCCGGGCGGGGCAAGGCGCGGCACCACTCAGGAACATTCGCCCCGAAGGCGGGGAGCGCAAGACAGAGCAGGAAGATCAGCTTGAACATGGGCGGCGGGATTATATCGCGTTCGGGAGAGCAAGAACCCGGAAGACAGGCTGGCGCTGTGAGAAGCTATAGCAGCACCGAATGAATTCGCACATCCTGCAAGTGCTGGAAGGCTATTTCGGGCGGCACGGCTATTGGACCGTAGCGGTGGTGCTTTTGCTGGAGAACGCGGGCGTGCCGGTTCCCGGGGAGACAGTGCTGCTGCTGGCGGGATTTCTCACCTTCTCCCAGCACCACTTCCGGCTGCCCTGGGTGATTGCCGTGGGAGTGGCTGCGGCCACCTTCGGCGACAACCTGGGCTACGCCATCGGCTGCTACGGCGGACGACGGCTGCTTAACAGGTATCGGCAGTTTTTCCATATTTCTCCCGCCCAGATTTCGCAAGGCGAGCGCCTGTTCGAGAAACATGGACCCGTGACGGTTTTCTTCGCTCGCTTCATCTTCGGCATGCGCATCATTACCGGGCCTCTGGCCGGGGTGCTGCGCATGCACTGGAAGGATTTTGCGCTGTTTAATTTTCTGGGAGCGCTCGCCTGGGTGACGGTGGTGGCGTGCGCCGGCTACCTGTTTGGACGGCAGTGGCAAACCCTGGTGCGCTGGGTGGGCGACGTCGACCTTCTGCTGGCAGTAATCGTGGCGCTGGTTATTGTCGCGGTGGTTTGGCGGGCGCGGCGGTCACAGACACCGGACGAGTGATCCTGTAGCATTTCTGTATTCCCATGCGAGTCGCAGCCAAACGCCTGGCCGTGTTGCTGCTAGGGTGGGCATTCATCCTGCTGGGCATTGCGGGGCTGTTCCTGCCGGTGCTGCAGGGAATTCTGTTTCTCCTGATTGGCCTGATTATCCTTTCCAGCGAATACGTGTGGGCCCACAAGCTGCTGCAGCGGTTGCGCCAGCGGTTTCCCAGCCTGTCGCGCAAGGCGGATGAGGCACAGGTGCGGGCGGCAGGCTGGATGCGGCGAATCTTCCACGCACAACAATGAGAAGACGGTAACTTGCAGGCGAAGGCGCAACGCGACCGCGCAACATCCCGGCGTCACCTGCTTACAGCCGTGCTACTCTCCACCTGAAGACTGGTGCCTGAAGTCTCTCCAACCCGCAAAGAACGCAGCCTGGCAGCCATGCTGCACCTGGGTCTGCCAGAAGTATGGGTGCGGTTCCTGGTGGCGTTGTTGGGGCTGGGGCTGGCATTTGCGGCCGCTCTGGCTTCCACGCTGGCGCGCGAAGACGGCAACGTGACCGCTACCGCTGTCTTTGCCACGACGGCGTTGCTGCTGGCGGGGGTAGTGGGCCTTACCACGGTGCCCTACCTGGCACGGCGAGTGGCTGCGGGACACGTGCGGGATGCCTTCGATTACGAGGTGACGCGCCCCGGGCTCATCTACATCGCGCTCACTCTGGTGCTGGCTCTGGCCGGCCTGAACACGGGCAACAACCTGCTGTGGATTGTTGTAGCCGCGATGCTGGCAGCTATAGTGGTTTCGGGGGTGTCATCGGCGCTGGTGTTGAGAGGGTTGGAGCTGGATGTGCACACACCGCTCCATGTTTTTGCCGGGCAACGCCTGCTGGCGCGGCTGGTGCTGCACAACCGGCAACGCGTGCTGCCCTCGTTTTCGGTGAGCGTAGTGCCGCCACGGCGGAAAAAGAAAGGCAAACATTGGCAGTGGCAGGCGGCGACATTTGGCTTTCCCTTCAACCGCCCCGCGGAAGAGCAATGGTTTCATTTGCCAGACCGGGTGCTGCGGCGGCAGGAGGAGGAAGAAAACCGAGGGGTGCTGGCGGGGGCTGTTTATTTCCCTTACATACCGGCGCAGAACTCGCTGACCGCAGACGTGGAATTGTGTTTCCAGCGCCGGGGACTGGTGCAGCAGGAGAGCTTTGGCCTGCGCACACAATTCCCGTTTTCTTTTCTGCGCAAGACACGGCGCGTGGCGCTGGCGCGGCAAGTGGTGGTGTTCCCCGCCATCGAACCCACCGATGAGTTCTTGGAAGTGCTGCCGTTGATTACGGGAGAGTTGGAAGCCTTCCTGCGGGGACGAGGCTATGATTTGTACCGAATTCGGGAGTACGCGCCGGAAGATTCGGCCCGGCACGTGGACTGGAAAGCGAGCGCCAAGGCGGGTTCGCTGCTGGTGAGGGAGTTCACCCGCGAAGACGAGCGTAAGCTGCGTATTGTCTTCGACAACCCGGCGCCGGGAGCGGTGACGGAGGAGGAATACGAGCGGGCGGTCTCTCTTGCGGCCTCGCTCGTTTGGCACTTTGCCGAGGAGAACAGCCAACTCACCTTCGTGGCCCCTGGATATCAAGGTGGACCGGATGTCTACCGATTCCTGACTTACCTGGCCCTGGTGGCGCCGAGCGAGGGCCAGAGTGTGATAGATAAGTTATTGCCCAGCAACGACTTCGACCTGATCGTAACGGCCCGCGCCCGGGGGACCATTCCCACATCGCTGTGGAATAAGGGTTACGTGTTGTTTATCAGGTAATTGGCAGCTGGTTAAATTCCCTGCGACGCACTAGTTTCCCGCCAACACTAACGCCACCAGCTAACCAGCTACTAACTACAAGCTACCTACCCCAGGCAACCTGAGTACCTCTTTCGGTTCTCAGTGGATTGGGCATATACTCTGCCGCAAATAGGGCCAAATCTGCGCCACTAGCCTCGGGGAGGTGCGAAATGTGCTCGATTTACGACCTGGTGAAAGAGCAGGAAATGTGCGTTGCGGATGTGAATGACAGCGTACTGCAGGTGGCCAATGCCATGGTGGAGCGCAACATTGGCGCGGTCCCTGTACTGCGTGAGGGAAAACTGGCCGGCGTGTTTTCCGAACGCGACCTGATGCGGCGGATCGTAGTCGAGGGGCGAAACCCGCAAGCCACAAAAGTGGGCGATGTGATGACGCCGGAGCCGCTTTCGGTAGGCCGCAACGATGATCTGGAACACTGCCTGCGGCTGATGCGCGAGCACGGTTTCCGGCATTTGCCCATATGCGAAGGCGGACAACTGCTGGGGTTTGTTTCATTGCGCGACATGCTATTGCGCGATTTAAGCGAAAAAGACGATGAAGTGCGCCTGATGCGGGCCTACATCCACTCGGCGCCCGAACTATAGATTGGATGGCCCCGGGCTGGTTACCTTTGGGGTAACGGCTAAGGTTCCTGCCTCGTAAACACCCATACTGCAACAACTTAGTGCCTAAGCATTGGTGCAGTTCAGAACCCTCCGGCTAGTTACCAGAGTACATTGACCTTATGGTCGTGCCGGCATAAGGTGCTGTTTTAAGCTGTGGAAAACGCGGCGGAAATGTGCAAGAGTAGTGCAATTTCGCCGCAGCCAGGAACGCGAACGCAAAGGCCATGAGCCAGATCCTCGATACCGCGTATTACCCGCTGTGGATTGCACACCCAGTGATGCAGGCGGGCCTGATCGCGGCCATCTGCTGGCGCAAGCTGTGGCGCACCTACCCGATGTTCTTTGCCTACCTGGGCTCGGAAATAATGCTGTTCTTCGTGTTGTTTCTTAATCAGAAAGATTACGACGCGTACTTTTACCTGTACTGGCTAGGCGCAGGCATCAGCGCGGTGCTGGGCTTCAAGGTTATCCACGAAGTGTTTACGGATGTGTTGCGGCCCTTCCACGCCCTGCGCGATTTTTCTTCCATGCTGGTACGCTGGGCAGGCGTGCTGGCCATGCTGATTGCGGTACTGGCGGCTATCGGGGGCACGGGCGGCGGGTTTTCCAAGGTGACCGCCGGACTGCTCAGCCTGGAGCGCAGCGTGCGTGTCATGCAGTGCGGCCTGATCCTGTTTCTGCTGATGTTTTCCCGTTATCTGGGAATCTCGCGGCGGCATCGCAGCTTCGGCGTTGCCCTGGGGTTTGGCATCTTCGCTGCGGTGGAATTGGCGGTCTTTGGTTTGCGCGTATCCGGAACATTGAATTCCACAACCCTAAGCCTTGCCAGCATGACTTCTTACGACATCACCGTCCTGGTGTGGCTAGGCTATTTCGCCCTTCCCGTGAAGGAGCAGAAGCGCTCCGATGTGCTGCTGCAACCGCAGCGCTGGGATGTCAGTCTGGGCGAGTTGAGGCATCCTGTAGCACCCGAGTCGCTGCTGCCGATGTTCGATGCCATGGTGGACCGCGCCTTCACCAAGGCAGGCTCCGCCCCTAAAGACACTGAACCGAGCGTTGCCAAAGAATCTGGCGAGCAGTCTCCTTCCATCAAAGGATCTCCGGATCTGGCCAAAACCGCCTTTGCCGGCGCCGCTCACCGCGGTTCCTAGAGCGCATCTGTTGGGCTGACTGTTACTCCTTGTTCTAAATTCTCAAATTGCGACCCATCTCAGGGCTAAAGCTGTCTACTTGAAATTGTCACGCTAAGAACCTGATTTGCGGAGACTTGAGGGTAGTGCGTCCGACCCCTGCAAAAACTCCTAAGCGATAGGTAAAAAAGGACTTGCAAGGCTGGGTATAATCCTTTCCCTGTACGTTCGCGCGTACAGGGAAAGGAGGTAGACATGAAAAACGCTCTACGCATTGCGGTGCTGTTACTGAGCGTAGTAGCGATCTACGTATCTGCTGCCGTGCCAGTAGCGATGGCGGACGGAAACCCGGTAGCGTCATGCAATCCGGGTAGCAGAAGCTGTAAGTAACGCAGGATCAACAGTGACAAATAATCATCTACAAGGCTAGATGACCTTAGTAACGTTGCCGTAACCTCATTCTGATCGAGGATGGCTGTCGGCGTGCATCGCGGCAGCCTTTTCTTTTGGTCCACGTTGCTGGATGCCGCAACTTCGCCGGCGGTTGGTTGCAAGATTTCAGCCCCGAGCCTCGCGCAACAACTCAGTCAGTTGCTCCGCATCGGTGACGGGCCGCTGACACCGGAACCCACTGCAAATCACGGCGGCCGATCCCTGCGACCTTGGCACATCGGGGAGGCTCTCCGCCAGGGCAGGGGGTAGATTCTGCGGTGTCAATTCGTTATCACGAAATTGGAGCACGACCTTGTTAGAAGAAAAGGATTCGAGCGCAGCGCGGTAAAGGCGGTCGGCTTCCTGGCCGCTGCCAATTACAACCACCTGCGTGTGCGGCTGGGAAAACATAACCGCGGCGATGGCGTAGGTCGCGGCAAACATTCCGAACTGCTCCGCCACTCCGGCAAAGACGCGCAGCGTGCGCTCCGCCTTCTCGCGATAGGACGCATCGTTGGTGTAGGCGTGCAGGCGCAATAGCGCCATGATGGCGGCGGAATTGCCGGAAGGAGTAGGCGAATCCTGAAAAGGTTTGCGGCGCGTGGCCAGCACGCCCAGAGCATCTGGAGCATCGGTGTTCTCGGCGTCGAAAAATCCCCCTGCGGCCTCGTCGAAAAAGCGGGCGATCATGCGCTCGGCAATGCGCCGGGCAAAGTGAAAGTAGCTGAGGTCGGAGGTAGCTTCGTAGGCGTCCAGGCAGGCCAGCGCGGTGAAAGCATAATCGTCGAGCAGGCCGGGAACACGCGGTTTTTCAGCGCCGGGTTCCGAGTAGGCGATCACGTGCTGCAAGCCAGCCTCGTGATTCCAGCCCTCCGCGAGGATGCGGTCGAGAGAACGCAGCGCGAAGCGGCGGGTATCCTCGAGTTGCAGCGCCCGCGCCGCCTCAAAGTAGGCGGAGATGCAGAGCGCGTTCCAGCTTACGTAAACCGTCTTGTCGATGAAAGGCGTGGGCCGGCCGAGGCGGGCGGCATAGAGCTTTTCGCGCGCGGAGGCCAGCAGGGCTTGCACGCGGTCCGGCGGCATGCCCAGGCGCACCCCGATCTGCTCGACGGGAGCGCGGACGTAAAGCACGTTCTTGGCGGGATTGTGATGCATTTCGCCCACTTGGTTGATGTCGTAATAGAGCTGGGCGACCTTGAGTTCGTTTTCGCTTAGCACAGCGGCAGCTTCGTCGAGGGTCCACGTGAAATAGTCGCCGTCGTCATCCATGGAATAGTCGGCGTCCTGGGAAGCATAGAAACCGGCGTGCTGGCGGTCGCTAAGCCATTCATCCATCCAGCGGATGATGTCGCGGGCAACGTTGGCGAAAAAGGAATCGCCGGTGACCTGGGCAGCGTGGACGTAGTTCTTCAGCAGCTCAGAATTGTCATAAGACATTTTCTCGAAGTGGGGGACAATCCAGCGCTCGTCCACGGAATAGCGGTGGAACCCGCCGGCCAGCTGGTCATAAACGCCGCCGTGAGCCAAGCGCTCCAGCGTGGTCGCAAAAATATTCTTCAGCTCGTCGCTGCCGCTCCGTGCGTAGCGCTCGATAAGCAGGTCAATGACCGAGGGATGAGGAAACTTGGGAGCGTTGCCGAAACCGCCGTGCTGAGGATCAAACATTTTGACCGCGGCGGCGACAATGCCTTCAATTACGCGCGGAGAAAATTCCGCGGCGGGAGCGGCAAAGGCTTCCGATTGGGCCAGCATATTGCCCACCATGCTGGCCTGCTCGGTCACGTCGGCGCGCTTCTCGCGATAAGCGCCGGCGATGGCCAGCAGCACACGTTTGAAGCCGGGACGGCCCCACTGATCATCGGGCGGAAAATAGGTGCCGCCGTAAAAGGGCTTACCGTCGGGCGTGAGAAATGCGGTGAGCGGCCACCCGCCCTGGCCGCTGATGGCGGAGATCGCGGTCTGGTAGCGGCTGTCCACATCGGGGCGCTCGTCGCGGTCCACTTTGATGGCGATGAAGTGCTCGTTGACGACGGCGGCCACCTCGGGATTCTCGTAGGATTCGCGGTCCATCACATGACACCAGTGGCACCACACGGCGCCGATATCGAGCAGGATGGGTTTGTCCTCCTTTTGCGCGGCGGCGAAGGGTTCCTGCCCCCATTGATGCCAGCGGATGGGCTGGTGCATGGCGGAGCGCAGGTAAGCGGAAGCGGCCTGGGCCAGGGGGTTGGTAGTCTCGGTGGTCATAAGCAATTAGTCTAACCCTTTGCCCCCCGCGCAGGTTGCTGCCGGGCTGACTAGCTGCCTGGCTGACTGGCTGGATAGCTAGCTAGTCACCCAGTCAGCTCACTCGACAGCCGCTTTGCAATGGTGCAGTAGAGGTCCACGGCGGCGGTGAGCTGGACTTTCTCGATGTGCTCGTGCTCGGTATGGGCCACGTGAATCGAACCAGGACCAACGAGCAGAGGTTCGCCCCAGCGGGTAAGAGCGGGAATATCGGTAGTGAAGGCCGCAATCATAGCAGGCAAGCCATCGAGGGTGCTCAGGCGCATAAAGGGGATTTCGAGGACGAAGTTGACTTCGGCCAGGCTGCCAACCGCGGCGAGTATTTGCCGGCGCAGGTCATGGGCGGGAGCGATGAGGCGGTAGAGCAGGTGGGCGCGGGCGAAGTCGGGGATAACATTGGGAGCGCGCCCGCCTTCGATCATCCCGATATTGAGCGTGCAGGGCCCAATTTGCGGATCCGCCGGCAGAACCATGGCGCGCAGGCGAGTGAGAGCGATCAGCAGCTTATCAATTGCGGATTCCCCCAGTTCCGGGTAGGCCGAGTGGGCCATGCGGCCGTGAGCAGTGAGCTCAACACGCAGGGTCCCTTTGGAGGCAAGGCCGAGGCGGTTCTCCGTGGGCTCGCCGTTGACCAGGAAACGAGAGCCGCGCGGCTGCTGATTGGCAACCTGGGCCCCCTGGCTGTCCTTTTCTTCTCCCACCAGGAAAAGCAGGCCCACGTTGATGCCCTTACTGCGGAGGCGCTCGGCGGTCGCGATTTGCGCCGCGATGATGCCCTTGGCATCGCAGGAGCCGCGGCCCCAGATGCGTTCGCTGTCCTCCTTCGAGGGAATGAATGGCGGGACCGTGTCCATGTGCGTGGAGAAGACGATTTTGGGTTGGGCCTCCTGTGGGATCGTAGCCCAAACGTTGAAGCGGTCGCCTTCCACTGGCATCTTCTCGACGCTGTAGCCGAGTTGGGTCAATTCAGCGACCAGGAAATTACCAACCCGGCTTTCGTTGCCGGTAATGGATTCGATGTCCACCAGCCGGCGGGTGAAGGAGAACAGGTCCATGGCGCAAGCAGAATATAGTGAGAAGAAGGTAGTTGGTAGCTGGTAGTTGGTAGCTGGTGGTTGGCCTACTAGTATCAGATTGGCAATTGAAACTTAGCACTGCTGCTACGGCGTAAACGTCCGGTAGTATGCCACTCCGCTCAGCGTGGCTCGCAGCGTCTTGCCGTGCACCGGCGTATCAAAGGTGATCCGCTCGCGTGCCGGCTGGCCTTGATGGGCCAGAGCGAAGTAGCCGGGCATAGGGGTTAGCATCATCTCGTCGCCTTCCGCTGAGATCAGCCACAGTTTGCCTTTCCGCAGCACCACCCGGAAGTTGTCCGGGGCTCCCCGGTAGTGTCCAAGATAGCTGGCCCACTGCGGCGGATATGGGAACTGGCGCAGACCAACATACCTTTCGTTGGTGAACCATTCATCGCCGTAGAACGCTTCCACAATCTTTCCCTTGTCGCGCCCGAAGCTGAGATTGAAGAGCTTAAAGTCCGGGTGGTTCACAAAAAACAAATCCTGCCCGCGCGCCTGCAGCGTGAGCTTTTGACCTTTGTAGTCGAGCCCCAGTCGCCCGCCATCGTTACTGATGCTGAAATTGCTGCCATCCGCGGCGGTATAGGTTCCGGCATAATCCGCCGCATCTTTCACTACGGGCGCGGCCTGGGGCAGCGGCGGCAGCGGCTTGCCTTCTGCGGCCGCGCGCATCACTTGCAACGCAAATGACGCGATATCCTCCGGCCCCAGTGGCGCATTCTCCAAGGCCACTACTCCCAAGCCGCTATCCAGGTCGCCCTCCATGCGCGCGCTGTAGCCAGTCATGCCGCCGGAATGCCCGATATAGCGGTGCCCTTCAACCGTGCGGCTGAAGATGCCATAGCCGTAATACGTATTTTCCTCGCCTGGCACCTTGGCTGCCGGCTGAGTAAGCAGCTTCCAGCTTTCCTCCGAAACGATGCGGCCGCTGGGTCCGGCGCCATGGTTGAGCAACATGCGCAGATACTTGGCCAGGTCGGGGGCGGTGGACACAACGCTGCCGTCGCCCGCTGCATACTCCTGCCAGGTCGCAGGGATCAGCGGTTCAGCAGGATTGTAGGGACGGTCGTCGTAAAGCGGGGCGTAGCCCACAGCCAGGCGCTTGTAGGTGTCGTTGGTAAAGACGGCGTCGCTGTGGTCCATGTCTAACGGTTGCAGAATGTGGGCGCGCACCGTTTCGGCGTAGGGTTTCCCCGTAATTTCCTGCAGCACGTAACCCATGATCTGGTAGCCAATGTTGGAGTAGGCGAAATATTTTCCTGGTTCGTAGCCGGTCCAGCGGTCGCGCACGCCGGCGGCCTGGTAAAGCGACGAAGGCACATCGTCGCGGTCGCGGGGCAGCCCGGCGGTGTGGGTCATGATGTCGTGCCCGGTAATGGGACGGTATTTGGTGCGAATGGAAAACCAGGGCAGATAGCGGGTAATGGGCTGCCGCGGATCAAACTTGCCCTGCTCGCGCAATTGCAGCAGCGCGATCGCGGTGAAGGATTTAGATATCGAGCCAATCTCAAACAACGTGTCGCGCGTAGCAGGCACTTTGGCTTCTACATTGGCATAGCCGTAGGTGCTGACCCGCAGAAGGCGGTTCCGGTCTGTGATGGCGAGGACCAGGCCAGGCACCTGCTCGGCCTTCATTTGCAGGGCGACATAGGAATCAATCAGTTTGCCGGCGGCGTCCGAATTGGGCGCCGATTGTCCTCCCGCCAGCGATGAAACGAGGCACACTGCGGCTATCAGGCGGCTGATCTTCATAATCTTCTCCAGAAATAAACGGGGAGATTATCGAATCACGCCACGGCTGGCAAGAAGGTCCAACCTCCAAGTTGTTTGGGTTGATTGCTGAAAGCTTCAGGCCGACGCGGCATGCCCGTTGAGTAGGCTGGAAATCACCTGCAGCAACTGGCTGGGCTCAGGTTCGATCTCCAAATCAGCCGCCGAAGTAGGCTCCTCGCCAGTTCTCTTGAGCGCGACGATCGGAGCCGAACAGCGAGCACGAAAGGCGTCAACGAGGGCTTGTTTCTCGTGACCGGGAATCGAGTGGCCCAACACGAACAGATCGAACCGTGAACCGTGGTTGCAGAGTTGCAGCGCGTTTCTGAAGTCGGAAACGGACACCACTTGGCACCCGAGACTCTCCAACAGCAGTTGACGGCTGCTCAGCAGGGCTTGATCGTAGGAAACTGAGAGGATTCGGGTCATTACCGCTAACTTGCCCGTTAGACAAAGCCAACGCTACACCCGAGTACCAGCTGAAGCAAGCCTTTATTTTCAAGCATTTACCGGAGCACCGAGAGCATGTGCTATCAGTATGATCAATGTTGATATCTCAATAATCATTTAGAGTCGGCGATCCTGCAGGGGCTATACCCAGCCTGACAGGGGGTACAACCTTCATGGTCTCAACGTTACGCCCTGCCGCCTCTGAAGCCTGAGCTCGCTGATTGTGACGGTGATACAATCTACGGGATTACAAGGTCAGCAGTAAGGCGGACTGAGGCGCTACCAACGCCGCATCGCCCGGGTGGCGAGTTCCCCGGTACTCGCCCAGCCAATCGAGTTGCGTGAACCTGCCCGGACTGCAAGTGAAGGGCAAAAACCTTTTTCCAATCCAACGAGGTCAATATGGAACACGCGCGAGCCGGCCTGCAGAAGATAGTTGCTGATTCCTTACGCCGGGCCCCTGCCGAAGAAGCCGCGGTGCTGGCCTGGCCGCTGGTGTGCGGTACGGCGGTGGCCGATAAGACGCAAGCCATAGACATCAACGATGGGGTCTTGCGGGTCCAAGTCCCCGATGCCGCCTGGCGCACTCAGTTGCTGGGCCTGGCCCCGCAGTACGTGGCGGCGGTGAACCAGTTCACCAGCCATAACGTGCGCCGCATTAACTTCGTGCTGCCGGAGGAGATGCGGCCCAGATCGCAGTCGTAAGCTATCTCTCAGGATGATTACTGCTCTGAGAAGGTGTCAAGTTTTCCCAGGTTTCAAGGTTTCGATCACAACAATGCCATCTGAAACCTGCGAAACCTTGACACTTTGAAACCTGCTCACAATCCCAATACGAAAACAGTATGAAAGTCACCGACTCCGACGTGCTGCACGTGGCTGAACTGGCCAACCTGGAGCTCACGCCCGAAGAGCGCGTCCGCATGCTCAAGGATCTGAACTCCATCCTGGAGTATGTGGACCGGCTCAACCAACTGGATACGACGGGCGTGCCGCCCATGGCGCAGATTGCCGAGCTCTATGGCGTGGACCAGCAGAAGACTGGCAGCGAGCGCTTTGCCTATGCTACTCGCGGCGACATCTTGCACGGCCTGCGCCCCTCCTTGGAGCGGCAGGAGGCGCTCAAGAATGCGCCGCAGAGTGATGGAACGTTTTTCAAAGTGCCGAAGGTGATTGAAAGATAGATCTATGTTTCAAAGTTTCAAGGTTTCAAAGTTTCTGCTGTGGGCACGATGTTCTGAAACCTGCGAAACCTTGAAACCTCGTTTTTGACCCTTGCTGCCTGAAACTTAATTGAATAACCTCGATTTAAACCTTCTCACCATCGACTCCGCACGCACCGCCGTGCAGGAGCGGCAGATTACCGCCACCGCGCTGGCGGAACGCTTCTTCCGCAAGATAGAAAAGGAAGACGGCGAGATTCATGCCTACCTGAACCTCGCGAAAGAACGGGCGCTGGCGCAGGCGGCGCGCATGGACGCGCTCGCCGACCGCGGCGAGCCTCTGCCCGCGCTGGGGGGCGTGCCGCTGGCTGTCAAGGATGTGATGGTAACCAGCGGCGTGCGCACAACCGCCGGCTCCAAGATCCTGCAGAACTTTGTTCCTTCTTACGACTGCACCGCAGTGGCCCGTCTGGAGGCGGCGGGCGCAGTGGTGCTGGGCAAGACCAATTGCGACGAGTTCGCCATGGGTTCATCGAACGAGAATTCCGCTTATGGCCCGGTGCGCAATCCGCGTGACAAGAGCCGGGTGCCTGGGGGTTCTTCCGGCGGTTCAGCGGCGGCGGTGGCTGCCGGCCTGGCCGTGGCGGCGTTGGGCTCAGATACCGGCGGCTCCATTCGCCAGCCCGCTTCCTTTTGTGGTGTGGTAGGCTTGATGCCCACCTACGGCCGCGTCTCGCGCTACGGCCTGATCGCTTTTGCCTCCTCGCTTGACCACATCGGGCCCCTCACGAAAACCGTGAAGGATGCGGCCCTGCTGCTGGGCATCATCGCCGGGCGCGATCCCATGGACTCCACCTCGGCGGAAGTGCCGGTTCCCGATTACGCCCAGGAGATCGGCCGTCCGGTAAAGGGACTGCGTCTGGGCGTCCCAAAAGAGTATTTCGGCGAAGGCCTGGATACGGAAGTGCGGGCCGCCGTGGAAGCCGCCATTCAGACCCTGGCTGAGAAGTGCGGTTGCGAAGTTGTTCCCATTTCCCTGCCGCACACCGAATACGCCATCCCCACCTACTACCTGATTGCCACTGCCGAGGCCTCCTCCAACCTGGCGCGCTACGATGGCGTGCGCTATGGTTTCCGCGCAACACAGGCGGGCACACTAGCAGAAATGTATCGCCGCACCCGCGACCAGGGCTTTGGCGCCGAGGTGAAGCGCCGCATAATGCTGGGCACTTAC
>DATJFA010000412.1:0-5207 GCA_035496015.1 Terriglobales bacterium
AAGGATGTCCCGGGACACCCTGTAAAGCATGTCGTGAGACTAGACACAAAAGCGAGCTTGAGTGGGCCACCCGACCACCCGACCAAAGCGGGCTTGAGTGGGGCACCCCACCGATCTGATTGAAACGAGGGGGAGCAGGCCCCAGGGCTTTCGAAGGACCTGCTCCTAAGCAAAATCGGTTAGCCAGAAAGCTAGACAGCCAGCAAGCTGAACTTCAGTCCGCTGTGGCCGCAGCGTTGCCGTTCACGCCATTGGCCGGCGTGGGCAGCTTGGCGCCGCGGTTGGAAGGCAGGCCGGTGTCGCGGATCTTGTAGAGCAGCGCCCGGTAGCTGATGCTCAGCGCCCGTGCTGACTGCTTGCGGTTCCAGTGGTTGGCCTGCAGCACCTTCAGGATCACCTTGCGCTCCAACTCGCGCACTGCCTGGCGCGTTAGCTTCTTCAGCGAGATGGGGCCATCAATCGAAATCTCGGGATTAAAGACGTCGCGCTGCTGGCTGACCAGGTCGGTGGTGATGGCTTCTTCCGTGCCCAAGATCACGTAGCGCTTGACCAGGTTTTCCAGTTCGCGGATGTTGCCCGGCCAGTGATACTTCTGCAGCATGCCCATCAGCTCGTCGGAAAGCTCGCGGGCGCGGCAGTTGTACTTGCGGTTGTAGTACTCGAGGAAGTAGGCCACCAGTTCGGGCACGTCGGAGGCGCGCTCGCGCAGCGCCGGCATGTGCAGGTTCACCACGTTGATGCGGTAGAACAGGTCCTGGCGGAAGGTGCCGCTGGCGATTTCCTGCTCCAGTTGCCGGTTGGTGGCGCAAACCACCCGCACTTCCACTTTCTTGTCTTCCTGGGCGCCGATGCGGCAGAACTGCCCATCCTGCAGCAATTGCAACAACTTAGACTGCAGGGCCGAATCCAGTTCGGAAATCTCATCGAGGAAAAGCGTGCCCCGGTGGGCCATTTCCACCCGGCCCGGCTTGGAGCCGTAAGCTCCTGTAAATGCACCCTTTTCGTAGCCGAACAGCTCGCTCTCCAGGAGGGTGCCGGGAATGGCGGGGCAATTCACCTTGACGAAGGGACCCGTCCTCCAGGGCGACAGGCCATGGATCATGCGGGCGATAATGTCCTTCCCGGTGCCGCTTTCTCCTTGAATCAAAACGGGTACGTTGGCGCCGGCAAGCTTCTGCAGGCGCTCGCGCAGGGCACGCATGGTCTCGGTGCGGCCAAAAACAACGCTCTCCGGGGGAATTTCGCCTAACGACTGGGTCAACGAACTGACGGAAGTTGCAGCCATTCTGGTTCACTCCGCCGGAGCCTTATCGCTCCCGGCACCCCGGCTAAGTGCACCCCGAGCACCAAAGTACAACCGGTCGCGCGGCAGGCGCCAATTTACATATTAAGCCTATATTTATCAGCAACTTATGTTATGCTCTCCGCGTCTCAAAATGACCTGTGGGAAAGCTCGCCGGCAATGGAAATGGGGGCGGTTCAGTGGGAAAAGCTTTTCACAGCGAAGAAGCAACTTTCCTTCCTGAGGCAGGCAGCAAGGGGCGGGAAAACTTCAGGCCAATCAGTTGATGCCGGTTGGAGGGCCGGACATGGACCACCCGGGCCTGCAGCCGGCGCACTGCCCGGGGCAGGTTATCCACATCGGAAAGGGGCGCGCTGGGCACTTCCAGCGAAACCCCGGAGGAGAGCGGCAAGGCGCGAGACACGGCCAGCAGAACTCCCCCCGCGCTCAGGTTCAGAGCGGTGGCAAATTCAAGGAATTCCTTGCCTCTCTCATCGCGGCCACGGACAAATACCGGTATGGCCAGAGGCAATCTTTCCCAATTTCTACGCTGTTTTGCCACAGTCCGGCTGGCCACGCTTACCCCTGATTGTTGGATTAAAAAAGCAGTTTCCCGCACCTTATTTGCCAAATCATACTGCCCCAAACGATTAGACCCACTCGCTCGGTTTATGGACCCATGATCGCATGGCTTAGCCGGGGAAGCGGCGACAGACGCCACTCTTGGGTCGGGGGAGCAAATTCGCCCGGCCCAGAAGCCACTGGCGAGGGCAATTGCCTCCGTTTTCCGGCAGGCGCAATCTTTTTCTCTTTTGTGACCAAAGGCATGCATTTTGGCGGTTGACAGGGCTAAAACTCTGACATAGCATTCCCCTACAGGGCGTAGAAAAACAAGCTCTTAGGTATCCCTCCCCCCTTTGATCGCAAACGAATGCAGTTGCCGGCCTGGAGATGAGTGTGTCTACAACCAAGGGGGAGCTAGCCGGACGGTCGAACGAGGACGGAGCGGTCGAGACCGAACTCCGGGCCAGTTCCAGCAGCCAGCAGGAACTTCTGCAGGCATACATGCAACTGCAGGAGCGATACCACCGCTGCACCGACGCTTTGGCCTCAGCTGCCCATGACTTGAAGACCCCCCTGGCCATTCTTTCCGGCTACATTGAGCTGCTACAGAACGAAAAAGTAGGCCCGCTGAGCGAGCGGCAGCGTACCATCCTGCAGGATATGCAGGCGAGCAGCGCCCGCCTGGAACATTTCATCCAGGATTTCCTGACCTTCAGCGTGCTGGAGACCGGCGAGCTGAAGATGAAGTTTGAGACCGGCGACATGAACGCCTGCCTGGGGGAAGTGTGCAGCTTCTGGTCAGCCCGCTTTCAGCAGAAGAGCGTGGCCCTGTACTACCTGGGCAATGAAAAGCTGCCGCCATTTGTTTTCGACTACGCCAAAGTACAACGCGTGCTCTCCAATCTGCTGGACAACGCCGCCAAGTTCACGCCCGCGGGCGGGACGGTATGGCTGCACGCCGAGCCGCACATGTGGGATCGGCGCGCCAACTACCTGGCCCCTCCGCCGCACGAGCGGCGCAAACTGAAGAGCGAGATTCCCAACTCCGTGAAGGTGAGCGTCTCCGATACCGGCCCGGGGATAGCCCCAGAATTTCACCAGGAGATCTTCGATGATTTCTTTCGCCTGGCTCAGGCCGGGGCGTCGGGCGAAGGGGTGGGGCTGGGATTGGCCATCGCCCGGCGACTGGTGCAGGCGTTTGGCGGCAAGATTTGGGTGGAAAGCGAACAGGGAGCGGGCAGCAAATTCTGTTTTCTGCTGCCGCTGCGGCCGGCGGGCGTTCCCGCGGGAGGAGCACGATGAGCGCGTCGCCGAGCATTCTGCTGGTGGACGACGAACCCGGCATGTTGCGGTACATTCGCACCCTGCTGGAAGTGGATTCCTACAAAGTAGAGACGGCTAACAGCGGCAACGACGCGCTGGAGCGGGTGCAGCGCGGGCTCAGTCCCGACCTGGTGCTGCTGGACCTGCTGATGCCCGGGCTCGACGGCTTGCAGACGCTGGAGCAGTTGCGCCACATGCAGCCCAGCATGAAGGTGGTGATGCTCTCCTGCGTAAGCGATACGCGCAAGGTAGTGCAGGCCATTCGCCTGGGGGCGCAGGACTATCTCACGAAGCCATTCCAGAAAGCCGAACTGGACGCCGTGATCAAGCAGTGCCTGCGGGCGCAGACGCCCGCCGGCGGCGAGGTGGAAGAGCTTTGCGACGATGTGTTTTTTGTGGCTGCCAGCCCGGCTATGAAGAAAATCCGCGCCCAGGCGGCGCTGGTGGCGGGCGTGGACATTCCCGTGCTGCTGCTGGGCGAAAGCGGCACCGGCAAGGAAGTGCTGGCGCGGCTGATCCACAAGCTCTCGCCGCGCGCCCACCGAATCTTTCTGAAAGTGAACTGCGCGGCCGTGCCGGCCGACCTGCTGGAGAGCGAGTTGTTCGGCTACGAGGCCGGCGCCTTCACCGGCGCCACCCACCCCAAGCCGGGCAAATTCGAGCTGTGCAACAAGGGCACGATTCTGCTGGATGAGATCGGCGAGATGCCGCCGCTGCTGCAGGCCAAGCTGCTGCACGTGCTGCAGGACCAGCAGTTTTCCCGGCTGGGCAGCCGCTCAGTGGTGAAAGTGGACGTGCGCATTCTGGCGGCCACCAACATCAACATTCCGGAAGCCCTGGCCACCAAGCGCCTGCGCGAAGACCTTTACTACCGCCTGAACGCCTTTACCCTGCAGTTGCCCCCGCTGCGCGAGCGTAAGGAGGAAATTCCGCTGCTGCTGAAGCACTTCATGTCGCGCATGGCGGAACACTACGCCCGCCCTCCTATGACGCTTTCGCCCAAGCTTTTGCAGCGCTGCCTGGAGCACCCCTGGCCCGGCAACCTGCGCGAGCTGAGCAACTTTGTGAAACGCTTTTTGATTTTGGGTGATGAAGACATAGCCATCAACGAACTGCAGCCGCAGTCCGATGGCGGAGCAGCAGCGGGGAATGGCAGGGACGGCGCCGATGGCGGGGGGCTGAAATCGCTGGCCCGCAGCGCCAAGGATGAGGCCGAGGCGGAGGCGATTACGCGCGCCCTGGAGCAGACCAACTGGAACCGCAAGCAGGCGGCCGCGCTCCTGAAGATCAGCTACAAGGCGCTGCTCTACAAGATCCGCCAGTACGGCATCGCCGAACCGCAGCGCCACCACAAGCTGAGCGCCGGGGCGTAGGAACGGCGATCGGGGCCGATCTCCAAAGACGCAACGGCGCAGCATCTTGTCCTGCGTAAACTCGCGCGAGTATCCCTTCATCCGACCAGCTACGTACTAGCCGCCCAGGGGGGCTGCGTCAAGGAACAAACCACGCCGGACACGACAACCTAGCCGAGCATCGAAGATGCAGAACACCGACAAGTTGTTGAAAACACGAGCACGATTCGATTGCATCCCTTTTACGGATGTAAAGCATCAGTAATTCCAGACAGTAAGTTGACGAAAACAGGATATTTGATAGAATTATGGCAGAACCTGAGCATCAGAACGCCGAACATATGGTTCCCAAAGCAGTGGTCGCAGACGAACTTTCGCCGGCCAAGTCACTAATGGCACATGTGCAAGAGCAGCTTCACGACCCGCGGACGGGTCGGTTGGATGCGCAGAGGATTGCCCAAGCCCTGCGGATCCCGGTTAGTCGCCTGGCAAAGACTCTTGGAGTTTCGGATTCCGCATTACAGAAGAATCCGACGTCTGGATCCATTCAGGGACCCCTGGGCAGGATCGTCTACGCGATCACGACGCTGGAGCGCGTTTTGGGCAACGAGGAACAAGTCCTCAAGTGGCTCAATGCGCCCCACCCCGATTTCGGCGGAAGAACACCATTGTCCGTCATCGAGGGT
>DATJFA010000413.1:0-5446 GCA_035496015.1 Terriglobales bacterium
GCTGGGGGTGAGGGGATGTCCAGCCTGGCAGTGGGTTTTACGCGGTCGTTCCTTTTTGTCGCGGAACTCGGAGGTGGAACTCATGAGTTGAGGGATTCCTCTGCATAGACCCTCAAACCGCGGCGAAGATACTGAAAAATCCACTTAAGCCCGTAGTTGTCGTGTGAGGCTCGGCTGGATTCTTAAGACGTCGAGCGGAAAGGCGAGGCTTCTCGCAAATAAATTCGAAACCGGGCCGCCACTTAGATTCAGGCATTGGTCACCTTCAGGTCATCAAACTTGGCCTTCCGCTGCAACCACCAGCGGCGAAGCGCAATGACCGACCATACCGCCTCGACCAGACCGAAGGGCCAGGCTCCCTGCAGGAATCCATAAACTGAGCCCAATACGCAGGCGCCGGCAAAGGCCAAAATGAACCACGCGCTGCGCCGTTCGAGGGCATAACAGACGACCATGAGGGTGACGGCGAGCAATCCGAAGGCTGAAAGTGGAGTCATGGGCTTCTTTGCAGTCTCGCCGCCATTGTACGGCGTTGGCCAGGCTGCTCTTTGCCGCAATGGACCGCTGGGCCGTAACACCCGCTTGTGACCGCCGTCATAGCTGACCGCAGTGGCGGCGTGTGATAAAACAATCGGTCGCCCATGACGCCGGTGCAACCCGAACCCGCCCCCGTAAACCCCCTGTCACTCTCAGTTGCCGATGACGAGGCCGCGTGCTGAGGGCCCTGCTGATCCACCTCTCCGAAAACCGCCCCATGCGGGCCATGGCCGAGCGCTCCATCCTCGGGCTGCGCATGTCGCGTCGTTTTGTGGCCGGCACCACAGTGGAGGAGGCGCTGGCTGCTGCCCAGGCGGTCAACCGCCTCGGCATGGGCGTGAGCCTCGACAACCTGGGCGAGAACGTCACCAACGCGGAAGAGGCTCGGCAAAGCGCGCAGGTTTACCAGCGCCTGCTGCACGAGATTGAACAGCGCAAGCTGCAGGCCAACGTCAGCGTCAAGCTCACGCATATGGGTCTGGACGTGGATGAAAAGCTGGCGCGCGAGCTGGTCAGCGGCCTGGTGGCAAAGGCGGGGGGCAGCAATCCGCGCATTTTCGTGCGTGTGGACATGGAAGGCTCGCCCTATACGCAGCGCACGCTTAACCTGGTGCACGAGCTGCACCGCCAGCCGGGCAATGCCGGCGTGGTGGGCGCCGTTATTCAGTCCTATATGCGCCGCGGCGAGCAGGACGTGGAGAAGCTTCTGGCAGAGGGCATTCGCATCCGGCTTTGCAAAGGCGCCTACAAAGAGCCGCCGGAGATCGCCTATCAAAAAAAATCAGAGGTGGATGCCAACTACGTGAAGCTGACGAAGATGCTGCTCAAGAGCGGCATCTATCACGGAATCGCTACCCACGACCCGCGCATGATCGAGGCGGCGATCGCATTTGCCAGGCAGGAGAAAATCTCGCCCGAGTCGTTTGAGTTTCAGATGCTCTATGGCATCCGCCGCGACCTGCAGCAGAAATTGGTGCGCGAGGGCTGGCGCATGCGGGTTTACATTCCCTTCGGCACCGAGTGGTATCCCTACCTGATGCGGCGCCTGGCCGAGCGCCCGGCAAATCTGCTGTTCCTGATAAAGAATATTTTCCGGTAAACAAGCACTTGGCGATTCGCCATTAGCACTTGGCCAGCCACGCGTATCGTACGCTGGCGTCATCCTGAACGGCTGGCCGTGAAGGATCTCGCGCGAAGCGCCAAAGAAGCTGACAGGCTAAGGGCTGGTTGCCAATGCTATGTGCTTGAGCGCGCCTGTGGCGGGCTGAATGCTGTTGCTGAGTGCTTTCCTTTCACACAACCTGCAACTGTTTGCACCCGCTACACAGGCCCGTTCACATTCCGCAGCGGCTGCCCACGCATGGCCCTCGTTTTGCTAACATAGCGGGATGGCGGGACGGCGCAGCGCGGGGGAAATTGCCGATGCCTTTGCCGGCCTGGTCGGCCAGGACATTGACGACGAGCGCATTGACCTGCTGCGCGCCGCCCTCACCGTGGCCCGCACCGAATATCCCAGCCTGGACCTGGACTCCTACGTGGCGCGCGTGGACAGGCTGGCGGAGCACGTAGGTAGCCGCATTCGCGACGTGGGCGACACCGCCCAGACCATCTACGCCCTCAACACCGTGCTGTTCCAGGATGAAGGCCTGCGCGGCAACCGCCAGGATTACTACGATCCGCGCAATTCCTTCATCAACGACGTGCTTGACCGCCGCCTGGGCATTCCCATTACCCTGGCTCTCATCTACATGGAGGTGGCGCGCCGCATCGGCTTCCCGCTGTTTGGCGTGGGCATGCCCGGGCATTTCCTGCTTAAGCACTACGACATCGAAGGGCGCCAGGTGCTGATTGATGCCTTCAACGGCGGCAACATCCTTTCCATGAAGGAATGCCAGCGGCGGCTGAACGAAATTTACGCCGGACAGGTGCCGTTCCAGCCCGAGTTCCTGATGTCGGTGAGCCGGCGCCAGATGCTGACCCGCGTGCTCAATAATCTGAAATCCATTTATCTGTCCAGCCGCAATTTCCGCAAGGCGCTGCCCATCGTGGACCTGGTGCTGGTGATTTACCCGCGCTCGCCGGAGGACGTCAAGCAGCGCGCCCTGTTGCGCTACAGCCTGGGCCAGATGCGGGGCGCGGCCGAGGACCTGGAAGTCTATCTGAAGATGTCGCCCGACGCCTCCGACGCTGACGAAATCCGCCAGACCGCGCTCTCCATCCGGCGGAATCTGGCCACGATGAACTGACTGCAGTTCTCAGATCTCGGTTCTCAGGGAACCCGACACTTTAGCATTTGGCCAGCCACGAGCTTGGCTGCCATCCTGCGGAAGCGCTTCGCGGGCGAGGGCGCCCGCGCCACAAATGCTCGGTAGAGACATAACTTGTTCTGATGTTTCGGAGACGTTGCGAGCAACGTCTCTACTCGAGAGACAAGTGGCGGCTGACGGCTGTTACTGCGGTTGCGCCGCCGGGGGCGGCGGCTGCTGATTTTCGGCGCGCACCGGGGCGAGGGGCAGCTTCAGCACGCCTTTGAGCAAGTCGAGTTCCTGATTCGAAAACTTGCCGCGGTACTCGGCCGAATCCAGCGCCTGCTCGCGCTGCTGCGGGTCCATCTTGCGCAGTTCGCGAATGGCGCCAGCCATCAGCTTGCGGCGCGCCGGAGGCAACTGTCGGATCTTGCTAAACACCGTCTTGGCCGCCCTTTTCTGCGCCTCGGTCAGGTGCTCCCAGGTTTCCATGCGCTGCAAAATGACTTTCTGTCTTTGCGGGGGCAGAGCACTGAACCGCCGCAACTGCTGCTGCAGCAGAACTTGCCGGTCGGGCGGCAGCTTGCGGAACTGAGGATCGTTTTCCAGCGCCTTCTGCTGCTGGTCAGGCGGCAAATCCTTGTATTTGCGCAGCCAGTCGCCGGCATGGTGAATCGGGTGGTGGGCGGGTGTGGCATGGGCCGCGGGGGCGGGATTATGCGCCAGGGAAGCGGCAGGCTGGGCGGCGGAGCTAGCTGGTTTGGCTTGGGCGCCTGCAAGCTGGGATTGCAGGCCAAGGCCCAGGAACAGGCCCGCCAGCGCCATCAATTTACAGATGCTCTGCAACCCGCCATCCCCGTTTCTACCGGCAGGCCGCATTCGACTTCGCCATCGAAGCGCGGCCTGCTAAGGAGTCACTTCTTGCTGCTGCACCTCCAGCTGATCCAGCACGTCGAAATCAGCATAGAGCTCATGATTCTTGTCCAAAGCCTGCAGGTCGCCCACCGCGGAGCCAGGCTGGGCGGTCACGTTCATTTCCCAGGAGGTCACCGCGCTGGGGCTGTTGTTCAGGCTTTGCCCGCCGTAGAACAGGCTGACGCCCACGAAAAACAGGGCTGCCAGCGACCCGGCCAGCGCCGGTTTGCGCAGCCAGGCCAGCCAGCTTTTAGCCGGCGCGGCGGCCATTTCCTCGCGCAGGCGGGCATAGAGCCGCGTTTCGAAATAGGGTGAGGGTTCAGGCGTCTGCCACTGGTCGAGCAGCGCCAGGGTGCGGCGCAGATGTTCCAGCTGGGTCGCGCACTGCGTGCACTGGCGCAGGTGGGCCTGCGTCTCAGCCGATGCGGCAGCGACCCCGCTGGCCACATCGGGCAGAAATTCACGTACTCCATTGCAGTTCATATTCGCCAACCTAAACAAAGTCTTTCAGCTTTTCGCGCAAACTCTCATAGGCGCGAAATAAAAGCGATTTCGTCGCGGATTCGCTCAGGTGCAGCACTTCCGCGATCTGCCGGTAATCCATGCCCTGGTACTTATGCATGACCACCGCCATGCGCTGGCGCTCCGGCAAAGCCTGCACATGGCTGCGAATGGCCGCCAGCCGCTCCCGCCGCAGGATGTTCTCCTCGACGTTGGGCGTGCCGTCGGGCAAGTCCGGCAGCAGCCCGGTTTCCGCGTCGGGCACATCCAGGCTCATGCTGACTTCCGGCCGCTCATGACGCGTATCGCGCGCGTGATTCACCGCCAGGTTGGTCGCAATGCGATACAGCCAGGTGGTGAACTTGGCGTTGGCCGTGTAAGTCTCGCGCGAGCGATAGACGCGCAGGAAAACTTCCTGCGCCAGGTCTTCCGCTGCCGCCTGGTTGCGCGCCATGCGGTACATGAAGCTCAGCATGGGGCGGCGATATTTCTGCACCAGGTAGGCGAAAGCCTGCTCGTCTCCCGTCCTCACCCGCAGCATGACCTCGGCGTCCGTCAGACCTTCGAGCATGCTGGGTGTTGCCACCGAGGGAGCAGCACTGCGGCGGTCTAACCTCGCCGTGCCAGGCATTTGCGGCGCCATGGCAACGCTGGTCACACTAGTCGAAACCCGTTCCTCAGCAGAAAGTTGCGGCGAAATTTGGCTCCCGGAGGGGCCCTGGCCGTTGCCTTTGGCCAGGGGCGGTTGGGCCGGTGGAGATGAGGATTGGGTAGGGCGTTCGCTGCCCATTACTTTAGGAACCTGTGGGCCCGGTTACCCCGGGCTAAGTTGCCGTCCGATAAAGGCTATCACGGAGCCGCCGCCGGGGGGAGCCCTGGGTGTCTGGTCTCTCTTCTGCAGGGAGGTAGGGGCTGTGCGGCCAGCAGCGGTGGTGATTCGTCACAGACGACGGTGCCGGTAGTCACAAGCATTGCCGCATACATGGGCGTACTGTCAAATTTCCGCTGGTCTTGGGAACCAATTCCGAGCCCTCGCAAGCGGCCCTATCCACCGCCGGCTCACATCCTACCTTAGGGGGTAGTTCTTATGTCCGCGGTTACCCTTGAGGGTCAAAAATACACCTGCAAATTGAAGGCAATACTCTCGCTTTTGTGCAGGTGGAGAGGGAAGAGAACACAATCCGGATTATCTTCCGACAGGAACGTGAAGCGGAGGAAGTGGAAACCACGTTGCTGGCTGCGGGCGA
>DATJFA010000414.1:0-7107 GCA_035496015.1 Terriglobales bacterium
TCTTCGTCAGCGCTTTCTCAAACGCTTCCACGGATTCATGCGCCCGCCCCGGCTGCAGGAAGACCTCGGTGGAACCGCACCAGATGACCACCAACCGCTCCGCCCCGGAGCTCTTGCGGAATTCGCGGATGTCCTCGCGCACCTGCTCCGCCAGCTCCATCTTGTTCTTGCCCTTTTTGACGTTGGGGCCGTCGAGCTTGCGCACGTAGTCGTGGCTGAACACCGCCTTGCGCGGTTTCACCGACTGCAGAAAGGGCTTGATCTGATCGAGCAGGCTTTTTTCCAGCACGCCCGCTTTGCTGGCGGCGGCGTACATGTCGTCTTCGAAGATATCCCAACCAGTGAAGACCAGTTCATTGAGGCCGGCCAGGGGCACGAACTCGCCAATTTTTGGAGAACGGCCGTCGGTACGCTTGCCTAGCCGCACCGTGCCCCATTGGGTGAGCGAGCCTACGGGCTGCGCCAGGCCGCGGCGCACTGCTTCTACGCCGGCCACAAAGGTGGTGGCCACCGCGCCCATGCCGGGGATCATGACTCCCAATTTGCCTTTCGCCGGACGGATTTCGCCGGGTTGCATTTTCTTCTCCGCCCTTGGTTTTGCACTACTCTGCCGCGTGGCCATCAGTGCCATCCTGTAGATATGAATTTCTGCTGGGAATCAAACCAACAATCTTCTCGTATTTGCCGGGGGTTGGCAACTTACACTGTGAGTTGCGCGCGTGGTACAACCGGCGCACGGAGAAAGTGTGGTTGAAAAAGTTGCGTTAGTTACCGGTTCCTCCAGCGGGATTGGTCTGCTGAGCGCGGTGGAGCTGGCGCGCGCCGGCTTTCGCGTGGTGGCCAGCATGCGCGATCTGGGGCGGCGCCAGCGCCTGGACGAAGCCGCGGCAGCTGCCGGCATGACCAACAAGCTTGACGTTCGCCGCCTGGACATCACGGAATTCGACCGAGTTCCTGAATTCATCGCCCAGCTCGACGGCAATTACGGACGCCTGGACGTGCTGGTGAACAATGCCGGCTTTGCCATGGCGGGCTTCGCGGAGGACCTGCTGCTGGAGGAACTTCGCCAGCAGTTTGAAACCAATTTCTTCGGCTCGGTGGCCGTCGCCAAAGCGGTGCTGCCCATCATGCGGCGCCAGCGCAGCGGGCACATCATCATGGTGTCCTCTATCGGCGGGCGCATTTCAGCCCCGGTTATCGGCGCTTACGATTCCTCCAAGTTTGCCCTGGAAGGCTGGAGCGAGTCGCTGCGCATCGAGACTCGCTCCCTGGGAATTCGCGTGGTGCTGGTGGAGCCCGGCTCGTACCAGACTGACATCTGGGAGCGCAACGTGCGCCTGGGCAGCGTCGCTATGGACCGCAGTTCTCCCAACCACGAGCGTGCCGGGCGATTCGCAGAGATGGTGAAGAAAGTGCACAAAGCCGACCCGTTGCCGGTGGCCAAACTCATTGCCCGCATCGCGCAAACGCCCAACCCGCGCCTGCGCTACCGTGTGGGCTTCGATTCGCACTTGCAGTTCTGGCTGCACACGCTGTTGCCGTGGAAGCTTTACGAAAAGCTGGTGATCCGCGCAACCAGGATCGGGTGAGGAGATTTGTAATTGACTGATTTGTAATTTGTAATTTTCCCAGCAGCTAGAGGTGCGAGCTTCTCAAATTACCAATTACAAATCTTCAAATTACAATTCTTACAGCCCGCTGTTCTGCACGGCGTCGTCCGCTCGGATTCTTCCTTGCCAGCGCGTCCAGACAAACACAACAATCCCGATCAGGATGACGGCGAGGATAATAGCATCGAAGCGGTGGAACCAGATGCGCAGGCGGGGGTCGGTATCCCACCGCTGCCCAAGCTTCATGCCCACATAAGCCAAACCCAAGCACCAGGGCCACGAACCGATAAAGGTGTAAAAGTGAAATTTGGGCTGGTTCATGCGGGCCACGCCCGCAGGCAGAGCGATGAAGGTACGGATCACCGGCAGCAGGCGGCTGACGAACACGGTGATGTTGCCGTAGCGGGCAAAGAAGCGGTCCGCCCAATCCAATTCGTGGCGGCTGAGCAGAATGTAGGAGCCGTATTTTTCCACCAGCGGCCGTCCACCGTAGTAGCCCACCGCGTAGGCAATCGCCGAGCCCAGGTTGCACCCCAGGGCGCCGACTGTGGCTACCCAAAGCAGCTTGAAGCGGCCCACGTAGACGAGATAGCCGGAGAACGGCATGATGATTTCCGAGGGCAGCGGGATGCAGGCGGACTCGATGGCCATGAGCACAGCAATGCCAAGATATCCCCCGGCGGAAATAATGGAAATGATGAAGGCGCTCAGCGCCGCGATGATTTTGGCGGTCATTTGCAGTCGGGCAGGGGCACTGACGAAGCGTTGGTGTGAGGCCAGAAAATCAGACGAGTTCAATTATACGGTGGGAACGGCCGGCGGTCGACGGCTTGCGCTTGTCAACTTCGGTAGCGCCCATTCTTATCCTGCTGGCGATTTACCTGACTCCTGACTCCTGACTACTGACGCCTGACTCCTGCCCTAAAACTGCCCCTCCTGCGTGAAGGTGTAGCCGGGCAGGCTTTGGCCCTGGGGGCTGCGCAGCACTTTTACCCGGATGGTATCGGTGGTAGTAGCGCCGGAATCGGCCTGGCGCAGGATGGCAAACTGGGCAAAGACCTCGTTATATAGCTTAGTTACCAGGTAGTTATGGCCGCTTTGGTCGTTGCGCCACACTTGCCCGAGCTGGATGGATTTCACTGCCATTTTTCCATTCTCCCCAAGCCCAGAGTAGCCAGCGCAGAGCAGCAGAGTCAATGACGTGGGAGGTTACGAAAGTGAGTTGCGGGGAAGGCGATGCTGCTCTCTTTTCGCCACACTGCGTCGGACCTCTTGCAGGCGAGCGATTGCCTGAGTCAGCGGAGGCCGCGTAGGCTGCTGTGCAAGCTGGTTCCGCAGCTTTTCTCCCCGTTTCTGCAAAAATGTGCAAGCGTTTGCAGCCTGGCTTAAGGACAGCAATTCACTGCCTTAAGCAGACCTCAATTCAGCATAGTTGTACGCGTCACACCTGGTGGCATCCTAGTTGCGATATAGGTCTGTGGCGAGATTTGCAACAACTGCACGCAATGGGGCTATACATGAAGGCAATCGCAGTCAAAAAGGGACAAAGCCGAACCAGGCCGGCTGGTTTCCAAGCCATGGGAACAGTGCGCTGCCGGGGAGGGTGTGGGGAAGAGTTTTTCATTGCCCACCGCATTACAGTGGCTGATCCGACCGCCGCCGAAAAGCAGGCCAATTGGCTGGCGCTGATGCTGGCCGCTCAGCACCAGCACCAGGAGCTGCACCCAGACAGCATCGAACTGCCTGATTGATGGCGACTGGGGTACGCAAGTAGAGGAGCACTAGCTGGACGGCGTCTATCTGCTTCCTATGCGGAAGGCTACGCCACCACCCACCCGGAAGTGGCCTTCGCTCATACCACCCACGTAGGGCCGGATGTAGTCTCCCACGGCCCGCACAGCAATGTGATGCGCGAAGTGAAAATCCACTCCACCTCCGCCGCCCATGGCAAAACCGGTCTCCCCGCCTGAAAGGGTGTTAGTTGCCGGCGCCCCGTTCTCCAGCCCCGTGTCTTCCACTTTGAGGCGCGCGCCGCCGACCAGCGCGCGGGCAAACGGCTGTAGACGGCTGCTTTTGCGCATGGTCACCTGGGGGCCGGCCATGAATGTGTAGAAGCGGATTCGGTTACGTAGAGTGTCGGTGGTGCCTGGGACCTGGAGAAGAATGAAGCTCTTAGTGACGTAGTTGCCGCTGAAGTCAACCACACCGCCTAACCAGCTGTTTCGGTTTTCTTGCAGCGATACGTTCCAGCCACTCAGATTCAGGTGTGCTCCCAGGGATAGCGGCGGCAAACCCAGCATCTGCGTGGCAGCGTTCAACGAGCTTTGGGCGACACCGGTGCTGAAACGGGTATATTGAAAGCCACCAAACACTTCCCACTGGGGATTGTCCTGAGCGGCAGCACCAGCCACAAAAAAAACAATCAAAAAAAGAACGCATCCAATCTTCATCGAACACTCCAAGGCCAGCGGCTGAATGCTTTCGCCGGATTGGCTCGATTGTTGCAACCGCTAGGGTGAAGGTCAAGTAACGGTAAAGGTCCGGAAGGGCGCTAAGACAGACGGTCTCACTCGTCTCGAACTGTACTTTGGTAACCAATCACGGCATTTCGTCGCGAAGTCCTGCCCTTGGCTGCTTCGAACACGATCGTCTTGCTCCGCCGGCCCAGCATTGGTCAGTGGATCTGTTGAGACGATACCGAGACAAAACATTTTCACTACGGACTGGTTCAGTCGCTCAGGGAGCAGCCGCAATCGGCTGGCGGCACGTGCGCCTGCAGAAAGTCGCTGATCCGCTTCCAGGAGTCAATTTGGTTGGGCACGCGGGAGAAGCCGTGGCCCTCATCTTCATAAATTTTCAGATCTACCACCCCACCACGTTTCTTGATGGCGTCGGCCACCTGCTGCGATTCCGATTTTGGGCAGCGCGGGTCGTGCCCGCCGGCCAGAATCAGCAGGGGCGCTTTGATGCGGTCGACAAAGAAAATCGGTGAACGGTCCTCCCAGAGCGCCTTGTTCTTCACCGGATCGCCCATGGTGGCCAGGTCCATTTCGCGCAGCACCGGGTCTTCGTTCTGCACCTCGGTGAAATAGTTCACGAAGGGAACAATGGCCACGCCCGCGCCCCACACCTCGGGCGCCTTGGTGACCGCCATCATGGTCATGTAGCCGCCATAACTCCCGCCCATGATGACCAGCTTCTTGGGGTCAACGTATGCGCTGCGCTTGATCCAGTCGGCCGCCGCCAGCACGTCCTGCAGATCTCCTCCGCCCATGTCGAACAGGTTAGCCTGCTGAAACTCCTTACCGTAGCCGGTGGAACCGCGGTAGTTGGGCGCAATCACCAGATAGCCCTGATTCACCAGGTACTCGATGCCGCGGTTGAACAGATTCACCGTCTGCCCGGTGGGGCCGCCGTGCACATAAACCACCGCCGGGCTCTGATGGTTCGGCGGCAGGTTGTGCGGGACATATACGAAGGCCGAAATCTGAAATTTGCCGTCACGGCTGGGATAGTGAGCCAGGTAGGGCTCAACCATATCCTCGCTGCGCACGCCGGCTACGAGAGAATGTGTGACCTGCTGGGAGCGTTTGCTGGCCAGGTCGTACACCCAGACATCAGCCGGGGCATTGGGCCCGTTGTGGATGTAGAGCAGGCGTGAGCCGTCGCGAGTGAAGGCGCTCTCATGCCCGCCCACCTCGTTCACTCCGACGGGCAGGGGCAAAGCTTCGCTCTTGCCGCTGGCCAGATCATGAATGTAGATATCGGTGTTGCCGTCCACATTGGCGGTCCACGTGAGCGTGCGTCCATCGGGAGAGAAATCACCCGCCTGGATTTCCCATCTGTCCTGCGTCAGCCACTCAATTCTCTTGCTGGTAACGTCCAGCAGGCCCACGTTTTCGTAGCCGTTGCCGGCATTGGAGGTGATGAGCACCTTTCCGCCGTCCGGGGACCATGCGTCGGCTGAGTAAAGCTGCTCGCCCGTGTGCGGGGTCAGCCGCGTGCTCTTGCCGGTGGCCACCTCCGCCACATAAATATCAGAGTCGGTGCCCTTGGCATGCACCTGCGTATAGACGATCCACTTGCCGTCTTGCGACCACAGCGGGTGAACGTTGCCGCGCTCCTTGGGCGTGCCGCTGGTCAGGTGCCGCACCTCGTGGGTGGCGAAGTCCATCACGTCAATCTCGAACGTGGATGACGTCTTGGGCTTGACCATGTAAGCCAGCATGCGTCCATCCGGCGACCACTGCGGGTCCTCTTCGGCGATCTCCGGCGTGTGCGTCAGGTTAATGACTTCGCCGCTGAGAGGCGAAACCACAAAGATGTCCCACTGCTCATCGCCGTCGTGGTCTGACATGTAGGCGATCCACTTGCCGTCGGGCGACCACGCCGGGCTGAACTGGCGCTGATCGCTAACCGTAAGCTGCGTGGGCCAGCCGCCCTGCGATGGCACGGTCCAGATGTTCATCCGCCCGCTGATGTTGGTGGTGAAGGCGATGGTCTTACCATCTGGTGACCACGATGTGCCTCCGATGGCGCGCGTCATGAAGAGCTTCTCGACGGTGAACTTCTGCACGTCGGCCTGGGGAAGGCTCTTGATCTCCGCCGGGTCGGTGAGGAACTTGGGCGTGGCCAGCTGCTGCGCCAGGGTAAGTGTGCTCATACAAACCAACATAACAAAGCAGGCAAAAGTAGGCATGATGCCGAATTCCAGTGATGGGATGAAGCAAAGAAGTTTAGCAGAACGTGTAGTACCGGCGTCCCGCCGGGCACATCACGGGCGAGGGCGCCAGCGCACATTTGTAGGATTGTGGCTCCGCTCGCTCTTGTTCTTGGGTGGAGCAGCGCTTTAGCGCTGCAACTAGAGGAGCTTAAGCTTGCGGGCTTTAGCCCCTGAGGTAAAAACTCTCTCTTTGGCCGGGATCATCTGACTGACTACCGACTCCTGACTCCTGGTTTACGGTTTTGCCGCTTTGTGAATTTCCACTGTGCTCCAGGTCTTGTCGGCGGCGTGGCACAAATCCTCCAGCGGACACTCGGCGCACTTCGGCCGGCGGGCTATGCACAGCTTGCGCCCATGCCAGATGATCTGGTGGGAGAAGGTGATCCACTTCTCGCGTGCAATAACGCGCATCAGGTCCTGCTCGATTTTCTGGACGTCGGTGTTGGTCGTGAGCTCCAGGCGCCGGCTGATGCGATACACGTGCGTGTCCACCACCACGCCTTCCGCCTTGCCGAACCACGTGCCCAGCACCACGTTGGCGGTCTTGCGCGCCACGCCCGGCAGGGAGAGCAGCTTATCCATCTCATCGGGTACCTGTCCGCCGAAATCGGCCACCAGCTTTTTGGCGGCGCCCACCAGAGACTTTGACTTGTTGCGGAAGAAGCCAGTAGAGCGGATATCGGGTTCCAGTTGCTCCGGCTTGAGCGCGGCGAAGGCCTGGGGCGTGGGATATTTGCGGAACAATTCCGGCGTGGTCATGTTCACGCGCACGTC
>DATJFA010000415.1:0-19655 GCA_035496015.1 Terriglobales bacterium
AGGGCATGTCGAACTTCATCGAAGCGCAAAAGGTGCTGTTGAACCTGGCGCAGGAGCAGAACAAAATAGTCATGACCGGCGTCAAGGAGCGGGTAGGCGGTTCGGCCCCGGCCACGGCTATGACTGATCTGCTGCGGCGCAGCGTGGACACGTTCATTGACATGCAGCAGGAGTTCCTGAAAATTGCCGGCAAGCAGACGCACACCTGGGTGGAGGCGGCCAAAACGGGCAAGGCCTTCAGCGGCGAGCGGCTGATTGAACTGGCGCGGGAAGGGATGGAGAACTTCGTGCACGCCCAAAAGAAATTCCTGGATGTGATTGCCGAGGAAACCGGCAAGGCTACCAGCGGCAAACACACCAATGGAACGGGCAAGAAGATGAAGAAGACGGAAATAGCCGCACTGGCGCGTCAAGCCACGGAGTCGTTCATCGCAGCGCAAAAGAGCCTGTTCGATGTGGCCGGCCAGCAGATGAACGTCAACCTGAAAGCCGCGGGCAAAGCCATGGAGTTGATGCGGCCGCTGCCGCTGATGCCCCTGGCCGAACTGACGCGGGAGGGAGTCAAGAGCTTCGTGGACGCGCAGAAGGAGCTGATGGGAGTCATGCTGAAGCCGCAGGACGGGCACAAGCGCGCGAGCAACCCCGTTCGGCATGCGCGCCGTCCGGTGCACGGGGTAAAGAAGCAAGCAGCCGCGGCGGCAGGCTAGGCCGTGCCTGACGCTTCCTGACGCGGTCACACAGGTCCGCTGGCGTTCCCGGTGAACCAGCTGGGTGCGCCAGCCTTCTTGTGTTTCCGGCCTGGCTCAAAGAGGATGCGGGTCAAAGTTGCATAGCGTTTTTGGATAATTCAGTGTAGGCTGTAGCCGGTGAGGGGACCCGAAACCCGTCCTCACCCGGGATCTTCTCCCGCCCGCCCCCACGCAGGTTACGGCTGGCCGCGTGTTCGCATACAACCTGGGGCCCGAAATAGCAGTTCCAAACGTCGAGCTATGGCTGCGGGACGCAACCACATCCGAGATCGGGCGGAAGCGAAAGTCACGCTCTGGACCGAGGCGCTGTTTGCCGCGGAGCTGCTATTACTGCATGCTACGCCTGTGTATTACGGGCTGGGCGTGCCGCAGGGAGACAAATCGGGAGTGGTTATTATTCCCGGCTTCCTGGGCACTGACCTTTACCTGCTGGAACTACATGCCTGGTTAAAGCGCATCGGCTACCGTCCCTACTACTCGGGCATCGGGGTGAACGCCGAATGTCCGAACCTGCTGATCCAGCGCCGCCTGAATGACACCATCACCAAGGCGCGCAAGCAGACCAAGCGCAGAGTGCACGTGATCGGGCACAGCCTGGGGGGAATCATTGCGCGCTCGGTGGCGGGGCAGAGGCCGGAGGACATCGCCTCAGTGATTACGCTGGCTGCGCCCTTCCGCGGCACCGTGGCCCATCGCAGCGTGCTGGGCGTGGCGGATGCGGTGCGTAAGCGCATCCTGGAAGAACATGGTTCCGGGGTGCTGCCCGGCTGCTACACGGGGCGCTGCACTTGCGATTTCCTGGATTCATTGCGGCGACGCATTCCCGATGGCGTATTGGAGACTGCCATTTATACGCGCGTAGACGGGATTGTGGATTGGCGGACCTGCATCACCAAAAATCCGGAAGTAAACTTCGAAGTGTCCGGCACGCATGTGGGCATGGCATTTAATCCATCCGCCTACATTGTTATTGCCGAGCGCCTGGCCCGGGCGCAAGCGCTGTCATAATTAAAGACCCTATCACCGCCGAGACCGCAGAGAACGCCTAGATTTCATAAGAAGGGTGTTTCCCGCGATTGGCGTTCTCGGCATCTCTGCGGTGAGTGTTTCAGCCGATGGAGATTCCCCCGTCCACCGGAATTACAGCGCCGTTAACGTAGGCGCCGGCGCGGGAGGCCAGATAAATTACCGCTCCCGCCATGTCCGCAGGCTCGCCGATGCGGCGCAGGGGGCAAGTCTGCTCAATCCGGGTTTGAAAATTCTGCAGCAGGGCTGCTGTCATCTGGCTTTCGAAAGGTCCGGGAGCAATCGCGTTGACGGTAATGTTCTTGCCCGCCAATTTGACGGCCAGGTCGCGGGTGAGATGATGCACGGCGGCTTTGCTGGCGGAGTAGGCATACGCCTCGTAGAAGGGCGGCTTCAGCCCGTCAATGGAGCCGATGTTGATGACGCGGGCAGGATCGGCGGGCGTGGCCATCTTTTCCAGCAGGGGCAGCAGTTCCCGAGTAAGAAAAAAGATGGACTTCACGTTGGTGTTCATCACCTTATCCCAGCCGGACTCGGGATAGTCGGCCAGGGTTGCGCCCCAGGCGGCGCCGGCGTTGTTGACCAGGATGTGGAGACGGCTTTCGCAGTTGGCAAAGGCGGCGGCCAGTTCTCGGCAGCCGGCGGCCGTGGCAACGTCCGCCGGCAGAGAGATGCATTCGCCGGTCTCGCGCAGCAGTTGCGCGGCCTCATCGCAGGCTGCCTGCTTGCGCGAAGAGATGTAAACCTTGGCGCCGCCCTCCAGCAGCCCGCGGGCAATCATCAAGCCGATGCCGCGGGAGCCGCCGGTAATCAGGGCAATCTTTCCAGAAACAGAAAACAAGTCGGAAACGCGAATGGCATCTTGCGGTTTCATGGGTGTGCCTGTGTAGATATGGGAACGCCAGCTTAGCAGACTTACGCTCTTTTTACCGCAGAGACGCAGAGGCCGCAGCGCAGAACTATCCAAAAATCCCGGTGGCCCACGCAATGTCCTCAGGAATAGAGGTTACAGTTTCTATTAAGAATCTTGACTGGAAGGGTGCCGCGCCCCTATCTCACCGGATGCGGTGAGCTTGGTCACAGACACTTGAGATGGAGCGCACTAAGTTGGAGGCGACGGAAAGTGTTCCCCCGGACCCTGCCCGTTAACTCACCCTGAAAGCAGAAAAGCGTAATTGAAGTCGGCGCGAGCTGAGCAGTCTGCCCGCCGCCGGGCAATATTTGTTTCAACTTGTTGCCCGCCCAGGAAGAGACTCCAGAGTCGCGCACAGGGCAAGGAGGCTCTGCCATGCGCAGAAAGCTGCTCATCCTTTTTCTTCTTCTGTTGGCGGCGTTGCTGGTACCCCCAGGCGTTTTCAGCCAGGTAGACTATTCGACGGCAACCTTGACCGGTACAGTCTTTGATCCGCACCACCTGCTGGTGGCAGGCGCCACGATAACGATCAAGAATCCCAATACGGGATTGGTGAAGAAGATGGTAACCGGCGCCGACGGCGAATACCGGTTCCCGCTGCTGCAACCCGGACCCTACCAGGTTCAGGTCCAGGCGCAGGGATTCGCGCATGCCGCCGCGATGGTTTCCGTCTCCGTGGGTCAGGTTGCGAACTACAACTTCAACCTGCAACTGGGCGAGGCCAGTGAGACGGTCGAGGTTTCGGCTCAGAGCGCGCTGGTGGAAATTGAGCAGACGCAGCAGGCCAACACTCTCGACCAGCGCCAGGTCAGCGATCTTCCCAACCTGAGCCGGAGTTTCACCGATTCGATTTACACCTTGCCAGGAGTTTCCAGTTCGGAGACGCCGCGGGCGCAGAATCCAGGTTTTTCGGGATTCCAGAGCTCGGGCTTTTCCATTGGCGGCAGCAATGGCCGCAACAACCTGGTGACCATTGACGGCGGGGAAAATGACTATGGCTCGGGGCAGTTGCGGACGCCCAATGTGCCGCTGGATTCGGTGCAGGAACTGCAGGTGAACCGCAGTTCGTTCGCGGCCGAATTCGGGTTTACTTCGGGGACCGCGGTCAACATCGTGACCAAAACCGGGACGAACGATTACCACGGGAGCGCCTATGCGTTCTTCAGCAATCACTCCACTAACGCGAGCAACTACTTTGCGCCGCGCACGGGCAACAAGGCCTTCGAGCAGAATTTTGTTCCGGGCGTAACGTTCGGCGGGCCGATCGTAAAGAACAAAATGTTTTTCTTCACAACTTATGAGTACACGAAGACGGATACCCCCCAATTCCGCAGTTACGCCAACAGTCCGGAGGCGCAGGGCATTCTGACCAACCTGGCGCAGCAGAATTACGTGGGGGCGCTGGGCAAATCAGGCAATCCGCTGCTGATGGGCCTGGGACAGAAGCTCGGCTTCATACTGACTCCGAGCAACTGGCCGGCAACCGGTGCGCTGCTCGATCACAACACGGGAACGTTCAACGACTGGAAGCGCTACCACAACTGGGTGACGCGCTGGGATTATCAGCCCAACGCCAGCGATACCTTCACCACCCGCTTTTCTCTGATGAACCACGACCTGAGCCGCATGTACGTGCTGGATCCGCTCAATTCACCCGACGACGCCACCACTCAGATATGGAAGGACTACACGCTGCTGGGCGGCTGGAGCCATATTTTCAACACCAACCTGCTGAACCAGGTGAGGGTGCAGGCAGTGCCCAGCAACGTGGCCGACGTTCCGGTAGTCTCGCCGCACACGGCATACCTGACGTTGGGCGCGCTGGGGAACTTTCAGGGTGAACACTACGAGCCCTATCACGCGCGGCAGAGGCGGTTCCAGTTTGAAGACAGCGTCACCTGGACGCGCGGACACCACACGTTTAAGTTTGGCACCTCGTACCGACCAGTGAGCTACCAGGTAAGGGACGAGTTATGGTTTGGCGGCGAGTTTAACTTCTACGACGGGACAATTCCGCTGCTCGCGCCGGTGGCGCAAATGGCACCCCAGGCAATAACACCGCTGGTGATGTTTAACTTGACACACGGCCCGAATGGCGCCTGCTCGACGGCGGCCGATTGCTACATGCAGATGGCCATGGTGAATGGTGTGCCAACGCCGATCGCCAACCGCTCTCTCGCGGCCACCAACATGAGCGCAATTCAGACCTTTGATTTGGGCATTCCAGTGGCCTATCGGCAGGGGTATGGCAACCCGGTTTGGGAGGGCTGGTCGCACAACCTGGGTTCCTATGTGCAGGACTCGTGGAAGGTGAGCAGTAACTTCACGCTGGACTTCGGCGGACGGGTGGACTGGTCGGCGGAAGCCTCGCCCATTCCGCACCATGTTTCCTATTCGCCACGGCTGGGCTTTGCCTGGAACCCGGGCGGAGACGGCAAGACCGTGATACGAGGTGGAGGCGGAGTTTTTTATGCGCCGGTGAACTTCTATAACGATTACGTGATGAACCTGCTGGGCCCAAGCGGCAACTACATCTACCAGTTCGCCACGTCGGTGAACCAGATGGTTCCGGGCACGACGATTCCGGCTACGGTCGCGCTTTGGAACCAGGCGGTCAGCCGCGGCATTCCGGTACCGCAGCTCACCGCAGCGGACGTCCAGAAATTCGGCTTTACTGTCGGGCCAGGGCAGCCAGGAAGGGTAGAAGTGATACCGGGAAATAATTTCCAGGGCGTGCACTCGGTGCAGGCCAGTCTGAGCGTGCAGCGGGAACTGGTGAGCAACATGGCCATGGAAGTGGCCTACCAGATGTACCGCGGGCTGCATGAACAGATCCCATTCGATACCAACGTCACACAAATCCCATGCAACAAGCTGGATCCGGCGGCCTTTAGTTCCGCGGTGGACCCGCTGGTGGGGCCGTGCTACACGCAGATCAATCCCGCGATCGTGCAACTGGAGACCTATGGGTCCATCGGCAGCTCCATTTATCATGGGATGACAGCTTCGCTGACGCGGCGCTGGACGAAGGGGCTGCAGTTCCAGGCCAATTACACCTTCAGCAAAAGCATTGACGACAATACCGACTTCAACAACAATTTCATGCCGTTCCGGCCCACATACCTGAACCTGGAGCGTTCGATTTCCACGTTCAACATCACGCACAACTTCGTGGCCAGCGCGGTATACGCCATGCCCTTTAAGCCGGGGGGCAACGCTTTGGCCCGGGTGTTGGCGGATGTGACCATTTCGCCAGTGGTGTCGGCAAGAAGCGGACTGCCATTTACGATCCGCGTTCCCGGACTGGAAAATGGCACGCTCGGAGAATCCCTCTACGCTCGGCCGTGGCATGCGGGTCGCAACACCGGGATTGGTCCAGCCTACAACAGCCTGGATCTGCGCTTTACAAAGTCGTTCTACATCCGGCGGGACCAGGGCACCAAGCTGGATCTACTGGTCGAGGGAACCAACGTGCTGAACCGCACCAATTTCAGCGCGGTGAATGACGTGTTTCCGGCGAACCCCGAGCCTTTCCAGATTGGCTCGCAGACCGTGGACCTGCTGAATGGCCCATACAACCTGCAGGGAGTGAAAGGGCTGGATCCGTCGCAGCCGCTGGCGTTCAAGTCCGCCAATCCGGCGCGGCATTTGCAGTTTGGTTTGAAGTTCGTGTTTTAGCTTCCAGCGGGCTCGAAGCTGTGTTCATTCATTGCGCACGGCCAGCAGGGGATCCACTCCGGCGGCGCGGCGCGCGGGCAGGTAGCTGGCCAGGAGGCCGACTGCGGCCAGAAGCAGCGCTGTCACCAGGAAAGCGGCAGGGGAGGTGCCGCTCATCCCGTAAAGCAGGTTGCTGATAAAGCGAGCCAGCACAAGGGCACAGACGAGCCCGATGGCCAGGCCAACGCAGAGAGTGGCGGCACTCTGCCGCAGGATCATCAGCGCCACATCGCTCGGCCGAGCCCCCAGAGCCAGGCGGATGCCGATTTCGCGCACACGCAAGCCCACCGTATAGCCGACCACTCCATAGATCCCCACCGCGCACAGCAGCACGGCAACAAAGGCAAAAATCGAGAGCAGGCCGGCGCTGAAACGGGCCGCCCACAAGGCCTGGTGAATGACTTCGCCGATGGGCCAAACATTAACGAGCGGCAGGTTGGGATCAAGCGCCTGCACCTGCTTGCGCACCGCCCCCAGAAGGTTGTTGGGGTCAGAGGTGGTGCGGAAAAACAGGGTGACAGCCGGACTCGGATTCTGGATGAGGGGCAGGTAAATAAAGGGCTGCGGATCTTCACCCAGGGTGACGTACTTGGCGTCGTGGGCTACGCCGATGACCTGCACAAAATCGTTTTCGCCGTAGAACTTGAAGCGCTTGCCGAGTGGATCCTGGTCCGGCCAGAAGCGGTGGGCGGCGGTCTCGTTGATGATGGCGACTTTGGGGCTTTCTTCGCGCACGGCAGTGTCGAAATCGCGGCCGCGCATCAGGGGAATGCCCATAGTTTGCAAATAACCGGTGGCCACCTGGTCAGTTGTGACCAGCACACCGTTGCGGCTGGAACTGCCTTCCTGCCCTTCGGGAAAAACACTGCGGCTGAAGCCTCCGCCGAACAGGGGCACATCGGAAGCGAGGGTGGCGGCCTGTACGCCGGGCGTGCTCTGCACCGTCTGCAGGGCGCGGCGCTGGAACTCCTTCACCCGGGGCGGGTCGTAATTCAGCGAGCCCAGGTCAAAGGAAAGCATAGCCAGGTTTTGAGTGTTGAAGCCGGGGTCGGTCTGCTGAGCGTTGCGCAGGCTGAGCAGGAATAGGCCCGCGCCGATCAGTGCCACCATACACAGCGCGACCTGGGCGACGATGAAGGCGTGACGTAAGCCAAAGCGGCGACCGGTGAAGACTTCGCCTCCGGCGCGCTCCTTTAGTTCCAGCACCAGGTTGGAGCGGGTGGCCTGCAGGGCGGGCGCAAGACCGAAAATCAGGCCCGTACCCAGGGCAATGCAAAGCGTAAACAACAGAACACGGCCATCGAGGGCAAGGCTGAGGTAGCTCTGCTGCAGGAAGGGCGGGCGGTACTGCCAAAGCAGGTTGCGTCCCAGAAGAGCGAGTAGAATGCCCAGCGCGCCGCCGACAACAGCCAGCACAGTGGCCTCGGTGAGCAACTGGGCGACGATGCGAGAGCGCGATGCTCCTACCGCCAGCCGGATGGAGATTTCGCGTTTGCGCCCGGCGGCTCGCGCCAGCAGCAAATTGGCAATGTTGGCGCACGCAATGAGCAGCACCAGGCCGACCACCGTCATCATCAGGGCGCCGGCGCGGGTAAACAGGCCGCGCAAATTGGGATTAATGGCTGATTGCAGCAGAGGCAGCGAGGTGAAGCTCCGTCCGGTGTTAGGGACGGGGAACTCGCGCTGCAGGTCGGAGCCCAGAGCCTGCAGTTCAGCCCGGGCTTGGGCCTCGGTGACGCCCGGCTTGAGCCGGCCCACGGCAAAAGTGCCCAGGAAACGGCGGTCGTTAAACCATTGCTTGTTGAAACCGGAAAGAACCTGGTAGTGCATGGATAAGGGCACCCACATGTCTGGGCCACCTAGAACGACGGTGCCCTGAAAACCTCGCGGAGCCACCCCAATGATGGTGAATCCCTGGCCGTTGAGCAAAACGTTCTGGCCGATCACGTTGGGGTTGGCAGCGAACTTGCGCTGCCAAAAACCGTAGTTGAGAACGATGACCGGACCGGCCCCGGCCTCGCGGTCTTCGTCGGGGCGGAAGGTGCGCCCCAGCGCGGGCTTCACCCCCAGCACATCAAAGTAATTCCCCGTGGCCAGGTTGGCGTTAAAAGTATCAGGATGGCCATTGATGGTCATGCTCACGGTGGAGAACATTTCCAGGGCCACGCCGGAAAAGGACTGGGCGCGGTGCTGAATGTCTTCGCCATTGGGGTAGGACACTGGCAGGAAATTGTTCAGTCCTCCCCGGTTGCGCTGGTCGGTGGTGAAGAGCGAGAGCAGACGGTTGGGGTCGTGCACCGGAATGGGGTGAAAGAACACCGCATTCACCACGGTAAAGATGGCCGTGTTTGCGCCGATGCCGAGGGCCAGGGTGATGACCGCAACCGCCACAAATCCCGGAGACTTACGCATGGTGCGCAGGGCATAGCGAATATCCTGGCCTATATGCAGCACGGCTGCCTCCTCACCTGAAACAGGGACGAACCAGAAGCCGATTCGGTAGCAAGTTTATTACACCGAGGCTGTGGGGCCAGTGCGGGCACGTCTACTTGTGACGTATGGCTAGCGGGGCACGAGTGCGGTCCAGGGGAAACACGTGCAGTTCCCATTTGACCGGCACAGCGGTGGGGAAGTAGCACGTTTTGGTGTCGCAGGCCTGGTAGGCCAGTTTTCCAGCGATGGTGATGATTTTCCCTTCCGGGCCCAGCGAGCCGAAGAACGCCGAGCCGGAGTTCACCTTCACATCCTGGCTGATGCGGAACATGCCCTGGAAGACAGGCACGCGCTCCTTAATAGCGGGCAAATAAAGAATCTCGGATTTCGGATAGCTCACCGGCTTGAGTTCGAAGTCGCGCTGCGGGTCAATCAGCAGCTGAATCGGCTTGTAGCCCTGGGCGCCGGGCGCATATACGTGCACCTCGGGAGGGAGCCGCACTTCCGCCACCAGGGTAATGCGCGTGCCGGGAACGCCGGTGCGGTCGGATTGTTCGAGCGCTACTTGAAGATGCGGAGCTTCGAGTGTTCCCGTAACCTCCTGACCCAATTCCGGGAAGAGCTTGGCGATGAGGTCGTTGCCTGTAATCCGCTCGCGGTATTGGGGATCAAAGAATTTTTCCTGGATGACGCCACTGGGATCGATAACGAAGTAGCCCGGACGGGCAAAGCCCTTCTGCATGCCCGTGGCTTCTTCGTTAAGGACGCTGTAGGCGCGGATGATCCTGGAGTCCGGGTCGGCCAGCAGGGGATAGGTGATTTTATGGCGATCGGCAAAGAATTTCAGGATCGCCTGGTTGTCATAGCTGATGGCCGCCAGCTTAAGGCCCTGCTTTTCGAATCGCGGAATGGCGCTTTGCAGCTGGACCAGCTGCCCCTTGCAGAAGGGTCACCAGTCGGCGGAACGGAAGAAGAGGAGAATAGTGCCGCTGCGGCCCTTCAGCGAATCAAGCGTCTGGGTTTGGCCAAACTGGTCGGGAGCGGAGAAGGCGGGCGCCTTGCGGCCGACCGGGAGCCCGATGGACAGGGGAGCTACCGAGCCGACGCGAATGGTGTTGCCTTCGAGTGTGCCGCGTACGGTAACACTTTCGCCCACGTGCGCGGTAACGCGAGACTGCGGCTCCAGTTCATACATCACCCGGTTGGTATCGTCGTAGAGCGAGAGTTCAGCGCCCGGGGCCTGGGTGGTGCACTCGGCTGACTCGGCGAAGGCCTCGTCCGCGTCGCAGCTGCTATACACAATCGTTCCTGACCACGCTCCCGCGTTGGCAGTGTGGGTCTGGCCGGCCAGCCCGGCCACCGCCAGCAGCAGGACGCCGCAGAGCAGGATTCGTTTCACGGGGCGAAAGCATACAGCGTGAGGTGTGCAGTATGCAAAGCTCTGCCTCGCCAAATGCCGTTCCCATACCCCTCCGGGGCCACGATTCAAGGCTATAATTCACGCGAATGGGCAGCTCTCCCATACGCGCGCAGGAGCCTGAGGGGACGCTGGAGCCGCGTCCGGCGGCGCATCTGCGCATTCACGCGATCAATGTCTTCGTACGCGACCAGGATGTGAGCCTGCGGTTTTACGTTGAACAGCTGGGATTCAATCTGGTGGGCGATGTCCGCTTCGAAAGCGGGGACCGCTGGGTGGCGGTTGCGCCCCCAGACGGCAGCGCGGTGCTGTCGCTGGTTGCGCCCAACCCCGACTCTAAGGAGTACAGCCTGATTGGCCATTGCGCCCACGTGGTCTTCGTTACCGATGATTTTGTGGGCAAGTATGGGGAGTGGATCAAGCGTGGAGTTCGCTTTCAATATGCGCCGCGCCTGAAGCGCCTGAAGTATGCGCGGCAGTCCGCCGCGGATTCGACCAATGGCTCGAGCGCCGATCCCGAGGCATCGCTGTGGGGCGGGGCGATGACACATTTCCGCGACCCCGATGGAAACTCTTTCGCCCTGGTGGCCTACGACGAGGAGACGCGCGCCGTAGAAGCGCAGCGTGCAGCAGCTGCAGCCAGATTGGAAGCGGAGCGCCGCGCGGCCCAGGAACTGGAAATTGCCAAGCAGGTGCAGACCCGGCTGTTTCCTCAGAACCTGCCCGCTCTGGCGACGCTGGATTATTCCGGCATTTGCATCCAGGCGCGGCAGGTGGGCGGCGATTATTACGATTTCCTCGATCTGGGCCGGGAACGGCTGGGGCTGGTGCTGGGCGACATTTCCGGGAAGGGGATTGCGGCCGCGCTGCTGATGGCCAACCTGCAGGCCAATTTACGCAGCCAGTGCGCTATTGCTTCGGATGAGCCCCACCGCTTTCTGCAGATAGTGAACCGGCTGTTCTACGACAATTCCACCGACACAGCCTATGCCACCCTGATTTTTGCCGAGTACGATCAGCCCCGGCGCCGGCTGCGCTATGCCAACTGCGGACATCTCTCGGGTCTCCTGCTGCGGCGGGATGGCGTGCTGGAACGCCTTGAGTCCACCTGCACCGTCCTGGGAATGTTCCAGGAGTGGGACTGCTGCACGCAGGAGCTGCCGTTGGCTTCGGGAGACACGCTTGCCTTGTACACGGACGGGATAACCGAATCCTTCAATGCCCGGGGCGAGGAATTTGGTGAGGAACGCCTGATCCAATCGTTGCGACGGCATCGCGAGGAGCCAGCGCAGGCATTGATTGCCTCTATTATTAAGGGCGTGGTGAACTTCAGTCCGGCCGAGCAGTACGACGATCGCACCCTGATCGTCGTCAAATGCCGGTAAAGGTGCGCGGTGTCGTCCCTCCGGGCTCTAAGCCGTCCGGTCCCAGGACTTCCATCGTGGCTTTCCTATGACGCCCCTGAGGGGCTGCCGCTTCAAAACGTTCTTACCCGTACAAACCCTTTTCCGACAAGACCGGCTGGGCGGCGAATTCCTTGCCGCCCCTGGCCGCGGCGCCGAACGTGGGACCACGCGCTGGCACCGCGGGAGCAAAGGCCATAAATCCGATGGCATCTTGTGCCGGGAGGCCCAGGCCTGAGTACCCGGCTTGCAACTCTGTCGGTCCGGCGCTACTCTAACCGGCCATGCGCGCTGCTGTCGTTTGTGGATGGCTGGTTCTGCTGGTTGGTGGGAGCGTCCTTCCCGCCCGGGGAGTGGACAAGCTGCACAAGGTGGAAACCGCTACGGAGCGGGCCTGGCAGACATTGACCGACGGGGTGAACGCGAAGAAATTTTCCGACCGCATCATTGCCCTGAAAGCAATGGCCGACCTCGGTCCCAATCCCAAAGGCGTTCGCCTGGTGAGCGAGGTTTTGAAGGACAAGGACCCGGACGTGCGGGCGCAAGCCGCAGCCACCCTGGGCGCGATGAAATCACGCGCCGCCCTTCCCGCTTTGCGAGTTGCGTTAAACGATGAGGCGCCACAGGTCAGCTTCGCGGCCGCCAAATCCCTGTGGCAATTGGGCGACAACGCCGGCCGCCGAGTTTTACTGGATATCCTACAGGGCGACAAAGGAACCAAGGATGGCTTCGTGGCCAGCCATAAGCGCGAGGCTAAGCGCGAGCTCCAGGATAAGAAGGCACTCGTCGCTATGGGGGCAGAAAAGAGCGCGGGCGAATTTCTTCCCGGGCCGCTGGGTATGGGTGTGGGCCTCGCCAAACAGCAATTTGTAGGCGGAACCGACCCGGCACGGGCGGACTGCGCCGACCTGCTTTCGCGCCGTCCTGATAAAGCGACCATGCTGGCGCTAAAGACGGCACTGATGGACCGCGACTGGTCAGTGCGCGCAGCCGCAGCAATCGCGCTGGGAAAGCTGGCGCGCCCCGGCACGCAGCAGTGGCTGGAATACGCTCTCGATGATGGCAAGGCGGCGGTGCGGGACGCTGCCGCGGTAGGCATTTTGCGCATGGGCGCGCACCGGGCCGGCGCTTCCACCTACGCCAATCTACGCTAACTGCACCTCCCGCTCGGCAACAGCAACCTGAGTAACTGCCGTCTAATGCACTATGGGACGTGCAGCAATTTGGGGAACTCTGCTTTCAGCAGCCCTGCTTGTGGGGGTAGTCACGGGGCAGGCCCGCCAGCAACAGCCGCCAAACCAGCTGGTGCACCAGGTGATCAGGCACGAAGTGCAGGCCGAGGAGCATGACAATAGCTACTGGATGTTTCGCCTGCAGCAGACCGAATCGAGTGCCACGAAGAGCGAGGAAGTTGTGGAAACGCCGCATGGCTGGGTATGCCGTCTGCTCGCGGTAAACGGCAAACCTCTAACGCAGCAGGAACAGGCCAAAGATGATGCGCGGCTTCATAAGCTGCTTACCGACGCGGGCGAGCAGCGCAAAAATGAGGAAGCGACCCGTAATGACGTGCGACAGGCGCAGGAACTCCTGAAGATGCTGCCGGATGCGTTTCTATACACCTACGCAGGACGCAATGGGGAAGTGGTGAAGCTGAATTTTCGGCCTAACCCAAAATTCCAGCCCCAGTCGCGCAAAGCAGTGGTTTTTCATGACATGGTTGGGTCGTTGTGGTTGAACATGAAGCAGCAGCGGTTGGCCGCGATTCGAGGGCGTTTGAACCAGGAGGTGAAATTCGCCGGCGGGCTGTTGGGGCACCTGGACAAAGGCGGCACTTTTGACGTCAAACAGACGCAGATTGCGCCCGGGATTTGGGACGTGACCTACATGAATGTGCAGATGAACGGCAAGGCGCTGTTCTTCAAGACTATTGCCGTGCGGGAGAAAGACATTCGGTCCAATTACCGGCGCGTCCCCAGCAACCTGACGCTGGCGCAGGCGGCGAAGCTGGTGAAAAAAGAAACGAATACACTAGCAGCGAAGCGTTAGCTCCCTCTACTCAGCCCAGATCGCAAGCTGGCGGTCTGCTTGCTATCCTTCCTCATGCCCAAAGATTGGAAGACAAAGCTGATTCATTCTGACGCCCGTGTTCCGGAAGGATTCCGTTCGCTGGCGCCACCGGTTTACCGCGGCTCGACCGTGCTGTTTCCGAATGCCGCCTCCGTCAACGATAACTGGGACCAACATGCCGTGGGCTACACCTACGGGCTTTATGGCACGCCCACAGCGCTGGAGCTGGCGGCGCGCATATGCGAACTGGAGAAAGGATTTCGCACTCTTCTCACGCCAGGCGGACAGTGCGCAATCTCCCTCATCAACTTTGCCTTTCTGAAAGCGGGAGACCACATCCTTGTCCCACACAGTATTTACGGGCCGAACCGGCATTTTGCCAGCCAGGTTCTGCGCCGGTTTGGCGTAGAGGCCACGTTTTATGCCCCAAACGTCGCCGTCGAACCGTTAGTGCGGGAGAACACCCGCCTGGTGTGGTGCGAGAGCCCGGGGTCGGTAACTATGGAAGTACAAGACGTGCCCGCCACTGTGGCGGCCGCGCACCGGAGCGGCGCCCTGGTGGTGCTCGACAATACCTGGGCGGCGGGAATCTACTTTGATGCCTTTGCCCATGGCGTGGACATCACCATGCAGGCCCTGACCAAGTACATCGGTGGTCACAGTGATCTTCTGCTGGGGTCCATCACCGTGCGCGACCAGGCCGCGTATGAGCGGTTGGGCTCCACGCACCAGCTAGTGGGCTGCGCCGTCTCGCCCGACGATTGCAGCCTGGCGCTGCGCGGCATGAAGACGCTGGCCGTGCGGCTGAAAACTATTGAATCGGCAACGCTGGAACTGGCGCGCTGGCTGGCTGGGCGCTCGGAAATTGAGCTGGTGCTGCACCCCGCGCTGCCTTCGTGTCCCGGCCACGAGTTCTGGAAACGAGACTTCACCGGCTCGGCGGGTGTGTTTTCTATCGTCTTTCACCGCCGCTATTCCAAGCCGGAGGTGCTGGCCTTCGTTGATCAGTTGGAGTTGTTCGAAATCGGCTATAGCTGGGCCGGAGTTACCAGTCTGGCCGTCGCCTATGATTTTCAGGGAACTCCCGCCCGGCCTGATTACGGCCACCGCCTGGTGCGGCTCAACATTGGCCTGGAGGACGTTGCCGATTTGAAGGCCGATTTGGAGCAGGCGCTGGCTTCGGCTCTGGGCTGACCCGGTCGGCCGAATCCTGCTAACCTTGAGAACAAATCTGAGTCAGAGTCGTCATGCGATCTTATAGCCCTCAACGACTGTTTCTTTTCTCTCTCCTCCTGGCACTCTTGGCCGAACCACTCTGGGCAGGCCAGAACCCTGCTCCACCTGAGGCACAGAAACGGGCTACCAGCACTCCCTACACCGGCGACCTGACCATTTTCGATTCTGCGGGGCGGGACCAACGGCTGCAGATCAACCGCGTGATGGATATTCTGGGGATCACGTTGGGAAAGAATGTTGCCGATATTGGAGCAGGCTCGGGTTGGTTCACGGTGCGGGCGGCCCGGCGGGTGGGTTCCTCTGGAACCGTGTACGCGGTGGACATTAATCCCGACGCGATTCGCTACATTGATCAAAGAGTGAAGAGGGAATCGCTTGCTAATGTGAAACCCATTCTGAGCAAGGCTGACGACCCGCTGCTCCCCCAGAACGGAGTTGATGCCGTGCTGCTGCTGAAGACTTACCACGAAGTTGCCGATCCGGTTGCTCTGCTGCAGCGCCTGCGTGCCGCGCTCAGGCCAGGGGCGAAATTGGGAATCATTGACCGCAACGGAAGCGGCACCGACCACGGCGTCAGCCGCAAGATTGTGGTGCAGGAGGCGGAGCAAGCCGGTTACCGTCTGTTGCAGGATTATGACTTCGTCAAACCCGAGGGCATGGACTACTTCCTGGTCTTCACTCTGCACTGATTTTCTGCAATACCGCACTCGGTTGGACATGCCCGAAAAAGAGTGAATGCGAAGCGGAGAAGCCCAAGGCAGCCTGAAAAGCTTCGTGGTTCAAAGCGGGTGTACCGCGACGACCCGGATGAAGCAGCCTTTAGGGCGGTATGAGGTAATCTAATTAGGATCAGCGCCCATCTCTATGGAGTGAATCATGAGCAGCTTGCAAACAGGCACTTTCCCTTTAACTTCGGAATCCCAGGCGCCATTGGCAGCCAATGAGCTGCGCAAGATAGATGCATACTGGCGCGCTGCGAATTATCTTTCAGTGGGACAAATTTACCTGTACAAGAATGCTCTGCTACGTGAACCGCTGCGAATCGAACACATCAAGCCCCGGCTGCTCGGACATTGGGGAACCACTCCGGGTCTGAACTTTATTTACGCGCACTTGAATCGCATCATTAACAGTCACGACCTGAACGCCATCTTCATCTGCGGTCCCGGGCACGGCGGCCCGGGCATGGTCGCCAATACCTACCTGGAAGGCACATACTCCGAGCTGTATCCGAACATTCCACAGAACGAGCAAGGCATGCAGCGGCTGTTTAAACAGTTTTCGTTCCCGGGAGGGATTCCCAGTCATGTTGCGCCTGAAACCCCAGGCTCAATTCATGAAGGGGGCGAATTAGGCTACGCGCTCTCACATGCTTGCGGCGCTGCATTCGACAACCCAGATCTATTGGTCTGTTGCGTGGTGGGGGATGGTGAAGCAGAAACTGGACCGCTAGCCACGAGCTGGCACATTAACAAGTTTCTCAATCCAGTCCGCGATGGTGTGGTGCTGCCCATTCTGCATCTCAATGGTTACAAAATCGCCAATCCCACGATTCTAGGCCGCATGGATGATGAGCGGCTCAGCCAGATGTTAAACGGGTATGGATGGAAGCCTTATTTCGTCGAAGGCAGCGATCCTGCCGCCATGCATCAACTCATGGCCGGAACGCTCGACCACATCGTCGAAGAAATCCGCACCCTGCAAGATGAGTCGCGTCACAACGGTAAAGCTGAGCTGCAGTGGCCGATGATCGTCTTGCGCAGCCCTAAGGGCTGGACGGGCCCCAAAACGGTGGATGGTAAACAGGTGGAAGGAACGTGGCGCGCGCATCAGGTGCCGGTTGCAGACCTGCAGCGCAAGCCGGAGCACGTGAAGATTCTAGAAGCCTGGATGAAGAGTTATCGGCCGGAGGAGTTGTTCGACGAGGGGGGCAAGCTGATTGCCGAGTTAGCAGAGCTTGCGCCCAAAGGTGACCGCCGGATGGGCGCGAATCCACATGCGAACGGAGGATTGTTGCTCCGGGATCTGGTCATGCCCGATTTCCGCGACTATGCAATTGCAGTTAAGAACCCCGGCGCGGAACTGGCCGAATCCACGCGGGTGCTGGGCACTTTTCTCCGCGATGTGATGAAGCTCAACTTGCACTCCAAGAATTTCCGCGTGTTTGGCCCCGACGAGACGTCCTCTAACCGGCTGGAAGCCCTTTACGAGGCGACTGACAAGGAGTGGATGGAGAAGATATTGACGCTGGACGAGCATCTCAGCCGTGAAGGCAGGGTTCTGGAGATGCTCAGCGAACATATGTGCCAAGGCTGGCTGGAAGGTTATCTGCTTACCGGGCGTCACGGATTTTTCTCCTGCTACGAGGCCTTCATTCACATTATTGATTCCATGTTCAACCAGCACGCGAAGTGGTTAAAAGTAACGCGCCACATTGAATGGCGGCGTCCGATTGCCTCACTGAACTATCTGCTGACTTCGCACGTATGGCGCCAGGACCACAACGGCTTCAGCCACCAGGACCCGGGATTCATTGATCACGTTGTCAACAAGAAAGCGGATGTAGTCCGCGTCTATTTGCCTCCGGATGCAAATTGCCTGCTTTCAGTGGCTGACCATTGCCTGCGCAGCCGCCACTATGTGAACGTGATCGTGGCGGGGAAGCAACCGGCATTGCAGTATCTCGATATGGATTCCGCCATCGAGCACTGCACCAACGGCATTGGCATCTGGGCGTGGGCCAGCAGTGATAAGGACTCAGAACCTGACGTGGTAATGGCGTGCGCCGGTGATATCCCCACGCTAGAGACGCTGGCGGCGGTTGATCTGCTACGGCAGAGTTTTCCAGACATCAAGATACGGGTAGTGAATGTAGTGGACTTGATGACGATTCAGCCCAAGACAGAGCATCCTCATGGCCTGACAGACAACGACTTTGATTCGCTGTTCACCCTCGACAAACCGATTATTTTCGCCTACCACGGGTACCCGTGGCTCATTCACCGCTTGACCTACCGCCGGCACAACCACGACAACCTGCACGTGCGTGGCTATAAGGAGGAGGGGACCACAACCACCCCGTTTGACATGACCGTTCTCAACAATCTGGATCGGTTCAGCCTGGCTGGCGATGTGGTGGATCGCGTCCCGCGCTTACAGCGGACCGGGGCTCATTTCAAGCAGTCTCTGCGTAACAAACTAGTCCAGCACAAGCAATATATCCGAGAATTCGGCGAGGACATGCCGGAGATCCGGGACTGGACCTGGAAGTATTGATGAAAGTTCTGGTCCTGAATTCCGGCTCCAGCAGCCAAAAAAGCGCGCTCTACGAAATTGGGGAGGCGCCACCGGCAGATCCCCCGGATCCGCTTTGGCGCGCAGAAATCGAATGGGCGAGAGACGCGGCCCACCTAAATATACAGACCTCAAGCGGAGCTGTGCTGCATGAGTCCGTGTCCGCGGCTGACCGAGGGGCTGCGGTGGAACGCATGCTGCAGACCTTGTGGAGGGGAAGAACGGCAGTCCTGCAGAATACAGGCGGCATCGACGCTGTCGGACATCGCGTCGTGCATGGCGGTCATAAGCTCGATGATGCCGCCTTCGTTACGCCGGAAGTGAAAAAAGTGATTGCCAGCGTGGCAGCGTTTGCCCCGCTGCATAACCGAGCCGAACTTGAAGGAATCGAGATCATCGAACGAACGCTCGGCGCCGTCAAACAGGTCGCGGTTTTCGATACAGGTTTTCATCGCACCTTGCCGTTAGCGGCGGCGGTGTACCCGGGGCCCTATGAATGGTTTCAGCAAGGAATCCGGCGTTACGGATTTCACGGCATCAATCACCAGTACTGTGCTGAGCGCGCCGCCCAATTGTTGGGACGAGAATTGGCTTCCTTGAAGCTGGTGAGCTGCCACCTGGGTAATGGCTGTTCGCTGGCGGCGATTGCGGGCGGGCGCAGCATCGATACCACCATGGGCTTCACTCCTCTGGATGGCTTAATGATGGGGAGTCGCTCCGGGTCGCTCGATCCCGGTATCCTGACCTACCTGATGCGGCAAACTTCAGTGACAGGACAGCAACTGGACGACATACTGAACAAGAAATCTGGCCTGCTGGGAATTTCGGGCGTGTCCAGCGATATGCGAGAGGTTCTGGCCGCGGTTCGGGAAGGCGATGGCCGGGCCAAGCTGGCATTCGAAATATTTGTACATCGGCTGCAACAAGCTATCGCGGCCATGGCGTCTTCATTAGGGGGCGTTGACGTTCTGACCTTCAGCGCCGGTATCGGCGAACATTCCCCAGAAGTTCGTGGCGCGACCTGCGAGAAGATGGGCTTTCTGGGGATTCAACTCGATTCGCCCAGGAACGCTTCTTGTGTAGCGGACCAGGAAATTTCAATCAAAGATTCGAAGGTGAAGGTCCTGATCATCCGTGCCCAGGAGGATTGGGCGATTGCGAAAACATGCGCCAAGCTGTGTGGATCAGGCCAAAAGGCGCAACGCGACCGCGCATCGTGAGAAAGAGCCTGTGGTCGCTGTTTCATCGCCTCGCCCATAGCCACTACCTCTAAAGTGCGACGTCGGTTTCGGGCTTGTAGCTAAAGTAGACGGCGCCACCAACAATCAGTGCACCCCCGGCGAGTGCCATTCTCCCTAACACCTCGTGCAGAACTGCTACACCGAGGATCGCGCCGACCA